>CAKTXH010000043.1 GCA_934630975.1 uncultured Clostridia bacterium
CCGCCCGTCACATCGATTCGATAGCCCGTTGACGTCGGGATGACGCGGATGGAAGCGCCGCCGCCGGAGAGGGTTTCCTCCACATTGAATGGGCCGGTTTTGAGGGCGGCGTCTCCGCCGACGACGAGGCGCGGGTTTACGGTCATATCGCCCATGGACATGGGGTTGCCCGCTTTGTCAACGGGGGTAATATCGACGGAAATGCTCTCGCCTTCATTCAGCATCGTCGAGGCCGTCGTGGAGACGGACGCGCGCAGCCCGCCGAATACGCCGCTCAGATTCGGCGTGGGGGTCGGCACGGGTTCGGCTTCCGTGACGGTGACTTTGACCTTGGCGATTTTGTTGTATTTGTTGCTGTTGGCCGTCGCTTTGGTCGCTTTGGCGTAGACGGTGATGGTGGTTTCGCCGACTTTTTTGCCTGTGACCGTGCCGCTGCTCAAGCCGACGGTGGCGATGTTCCTGTCGTCGGTGGCAAAGCGAATCGCGTCGGTGCTGTTGCTCGGCGTGAGCGTCGCGACGAGATCCGCCGTTTCGCCGACGGCCAGCGTCAGCTCGGTGGGCGAAACCGCGACGCTCGTGGCGCGCAGCAGCACCTTGAACGTCTTGACGGCAATGGCCTTGCCGGTTTTGGTGCTCTTGGCCGTAATCTTCACCGTGCCGGGGCCGACGGGCTTCAGTTTGCCCGTGGTCTGGCCGATGGAGGCGATTTTTTTGTTGCTGGTATACCACTTGACTTTTGTGCTGTCGGTCACCTTGAGCGAGTAGCTGTGCGAGGCGTAGACGGTGGACGGGGCGGCCGCGCCGCTTTTGAGCACGATTTTAGTCGCGGCCAGCGCAGAAGCGGGCAGCTGCATGCAAAATGCGAGTGTCAGCACGAGCGCGATGAGACGCAGACGATGTTTTTTCAAGAGAATCCCTCCCATAAAACAATTCTATCGCTTTGATCTTTAACTTCCATTATATGGATGGAGGCGGAAATGCGCAAGCGATTCTGCACGAACGGCATTTTTTCTGCACGAAAAGCAAACCGCTTGACAAAGGTACGCGCTGTGCATACAATGAACCCATACATCGTAGGGTTTCACGGAGGCAGATATGAGACAGTGCATGGATTCGGAAAACCTGCATCGCAGGCTGAAAAAAATCATCGGGCAGGTGCAGGCGATTGATCGGATGATCGACGAGGATGTGCCGTGCGAGGATGTGCTTTCGCAGATCAACGCGGCGAAATCTGCGCTGCATGGCTGCGGCAAGGTCGTGCTGGAAGGGCACATCAAGCATTGCGTGCGCGACGGCATCGAGCACGGCGACGCGGATAAGACAATTGAGAGCTTCACCAAAGCGGTCGAGCGGTTCTCCAATATGACCTGACCGACGCGGGCAAGGCGAAGATCGTCGGGCTGGCGGATCGCTGGGCGACGTGGATCGTCGTGATTGCGCTGACTGCGGCGGCGCTGACGTGGGCGGTTTCCGACGAGATCATCCGCGCGGTGACGATTCTGGTCGTGTTCTGCCCGTGCGCGCTGGTGCACAATGAGGGTTCGGTGCTGGTGATTACAAACTCGGCGCTTCTGCTGGGTTATAAACGGAAATAAAAATTTGGGTTGCAAAAACCTGCGCTTTGGGCTATAATATCCGCATACATCGGCGCGCCTTCGGGCGCAGAAAGAGAACAGACTGTTTGATCCGTTTCAGAGAGCCGCCGGGAGGTGCAAGGCGGCGCGGAGGACGGTTGATCCGCTCTTTCCATGCTGCGGGTGACGAGCCTGCGGGCAGGCGGCCCTTATCCGTCAAGAGAGGCCATGAAAATGGCAATTTGGGTGGCAACGCGGAGCACTTCGTCCCATGCGGAAGAAGCGCTCCTTTTATTTTGGCGTGCAAATCATCGGGAGATTTTCCCGTGCAGAAGAAAGGAAGGACTGTCGTGATTGATATCAATTTGATCCGCAAGACGCCGGACGTCGTGCGCGAAAACATCAAGAAGAAGTTTCAGGACAGCAAGCTCCCCCTCGTGGACGAGGTGATCGAGCTGGATCGCAAGAACCGCGAGGCCATGCAGCAGGCGGACAGCCTGCGCAACCAGCGCAAGGTGCTCTCCAAGGAGATCGGCGGCCTGATGAAGCAGGGCAAGAAGGACGAGGCCGAGGCGACCAAGGCGAAGGTCAACGAGATGGCCGACGAGCTGGCGCGTCTGGAGCAGCTGGAAGAGGAATACGCCGCCGAGATCAAGAAGCGCATGCAGGTTATCCCGCAGATCATCGACCCGAGCGTGCCGATTGGCAAGGATGACAGCGAGAACGTCGAGATCGAGCGCTTCGGTGAGCCGTTTGTGCCGGATTTCGAGGTGCCCTATCACGTGGACATCATGGAGAAGCTCAACGGCATTGACATTGACGCCGCGCGCCGCACTTCCGGCAACGGCTTCTACTACCTCAAGGGCGACATCGCGCGCCTGCACAGCGCCTGCCTCTCCTACGCGCGCGACTTCATGATCGACCGCGGCTTCACCTACTACATCCCGCCGTACATGATCCGCGGCGGCGTGGTCACGGGCGTGATGAGCTTCGCCGAGATGGAGAACATGATGTACAAGATCGAGGGCGAGGATCTCTACCTGATCGGCACCTCCGAGCACTCCATGATCGGCAAATTCATCGACACCATCCTCACCGAGGACGAGCTGCCGCAGACGCTGACCAGCTATTCTCCGTGCTTCCGCAAGGAAGTCGGCGCGCACGGCATCGAGGAGCGCGGCGTGTACCGCATCCACCAGTTCGAAAAGCAGGAGATGATCGTCGTTTGCAAGCCGGAGGATTCCATGATGTGGTATAACCGCCTCTGGCAGAACACCGTCGATTACTTCCGCTCGCTGGATATCCCGGTCCGCACGCTCGAGTGCTGCTCCGGCGATCTGGCCGACCTGAAGGTCAAGAGCTGCGATGTTGAGGCCTGGAGCCCGCGCCAGAAGAAGTATTTCGAAGTCGGCAGCTGCTCCACGCTGGGCGACGCGCAGGCGCGCCGTCTGGGCATCCGCGTCAAGGGCAAGGATGGCAGCAAGTACTTCGCGCACACGCTCAATAACACCTGCGTGGCGCCGCCCCGCATGCTGATCGCCTTCCTGGAGAATAACCTCAACGAGGATGGCTCCGTGCGCATTCCCGCGCCGCTGCGTCCGTACATGGGCGGCAAGGAAGTCATCACGCCCGCGAAGTAAGCGGAACATCACATGAAACAAAAGGCCGTCGCAGGCTCTCTCGGCTGCTTCATGACTGAAGCGCTGAAGAGGGTCGGCAGCGGCCTTTTTTGTAAGATTTGATTTGTACGTCAATAGACGGCGATGTGTAAATCAAAGCACGAATTGGACTCGCCTTCGGAGTTTATATAACTGCCGCAGATATAGATACCGGCCATCGTCCAATTATAGGTTCCGAAATAATGGAAGGCGTAAGGATCGTTTGAATCGGGGAATATCGTGACCTGCCATTCCGGGGTGCCCGTATCATTGCTCACGTCGGGATTGAGGTTGAAGAAGGTGAGTTCCTCGGGCAAGTGCGTGTCGTTCGCTTCGTAATCAAAGGAATCTGAAAAATGCAGATCCAGAATCAGCGCGGAGCGGTTCAGGACAATCGCCGAACCCGCCTGCACCATCAGATTATCGTCTTCCCAATTATCAATTTCCATGCGATGCCAGCGCCGAAGGTCGATTTCAACATATTCGCTGTATGCGCTTGGATCATAGGAATAATCCAGCACACAGGGAAAGAAGGGAGAATCCTCTGCGGCGGCGGTTACGGTGTGCGCAAGCAGCAAAAGGAAAAGAAAGAGAAAGCTTTTGATGCGCATGGCGAAATCCTCTTGGCTGGTTTTGTAAGCAATCGACCCGATTTTTTCAGTGGTGGATGACGTCCTCCGCCGCCTGAATCCGCTTGACGGCGTTTTGCCCCGCGTCGCTGGTCAGATAAGCGTAGGTCGTCTCCGGCACGAGCGGCCGAATGGCCTCGATCTGCCCGTCGTGGATGAGCTGGCGGACGTGCGACGCGCTGATGGCCTCGCCCTGCGCCTGCGCGCGGGGGATGACGACCAGCTCAACGCCCGCCTTGGGCAGAACCTCGGCCAGCGCTTCGTTGTACAGGCTGGTCGTGTGGGAAAACGGCTCCTCGCCGACATAGCGTCGCGTCAGGTTCAGCGCCTGAGCAATGCGGGTGAAGAGCGTCGCGTCCAGCTCGGCGTGGGTGCGGGTGACGATATCCGCGTCCTTCAAAAAGTAGGAAGGGAACGTCGCCGAGGAGATCATGTAGCTGCCGGAGGAGACGACCGAAACGTTGTCATACTTCGCGCAGGCGGTTTTGACCATCGCCAGCCTGTCTTTGTAAGGCACGAGCGAACGATCTTCGCTGAGCACGAACAGCACGACGCGCTTGCTCTCCCTGGCCGCGCGCTCCACCAGCGCCGCATGGCCGAGGGTGAAGGGGTTCGCGTTCATCACCAGCGCCGCGCCGGGGCGCTCGCCCGCGTAAGGCGCAAGGCCTTTCAGGTAGCGCGCAAAGCCGTCGCGCCGGTTTTCCATGAACACAAGGCGGCCGTCCACGCGGGCGATTTCCGTAAAGCCCAGCGGCGCAAAGAATTTTGCGCTGTCGATTTTGGTGTACAGAAACAGGTGTGTGTTGCCGCGCTCGAGCTGCGCCTGTACCAGATGCGCGACGATCACGGCCATCAGCCCTTCGCCGCGGTGCGCGCCGTCCACAGCGAGACAGCGCAGCGTGTTTTCAAACAGCGAACCTGTGGCGATCATCTGGCCGTCGTCGTCGTAAATTGCGGCGGAATAGGTGAGGTTGCGGTCGCGCTCGATACCTTCGCGCTCGAGCAGCGCGTCCATCTGCGCCCGGGCGCGCTTGTTCGTCGGGGAAATCGGAACGGCGAAATATTCATCCATCATGGCGGTATCTCCTGCAATCAACTTGATAAGAGGATTATACCATGAAAAGCCGAAAAGGGATAGAGGAAAGCGAGCGGCTTGCACGGATGAAACAATTCTGATAAAATACGGGAGAATGAAGCTTTTTGGAGGGCAAAACAATGGCCGAGCAGGTGACGGTACCCGATATGATGAACGCGCGGGAGGCGCGGGCGCAGGCGCAGCGGGCGCTGCTGGCGCGCTATCCCGGCGCGGCGGTGGTCTGTCTGTGCATGAACATCGCCGGGGCGATCAAGCGGACGGAGAACATCGAGCGCGCGTTTGCGTGGGGTGTGGCGAACGTGAAAGCGGTGCTTGCGCCTTACGAGACGCTGTTCGACGCGGCCATTCACGAAAAAACCGGGCCGGAGGCGATGATCTGCGTCCGCGCGGATGCGAAGGAGATCAAGCGGCGGCTTTGCGCGCTGGAGGATGGCGAAGCGATGGGGCGGCTGCTGGATATCGACGTGATCGGGCCGGACGGCGGCAAGCTGTCGCGGACGGATATCGGCCTGCCCGCGCGGCGGTGCCTGCTCTGCGACAAGCCCGCGCCGGTCTGCGCGAGGAGCCGCGCGCACAGCGCGGACGCGCTGTTTCAGCGGGCGAACGCCATCATCGACGCGCATTTTGAAGATGCGTTTGCGAAAAGAACAGCGGAGAACGCCCAGCGCGCGCTGCTCTTCGAGGTGGCGGTTACGCCCAAGCCGGGGCTGGTGGACAGGCACAACGCGGGCGCGCACAAGGATATGGATGTGTTTACGTTCATCGACAGCGCGTGCGCGCTCAGGCCGTACTTTGAAACCTGCGCGCGCGTCGGCCTTGCGCACCGGGGCGGAGACGCGCAGGCGTGTTTCGATGCGCTGCGTGTGCCGGGGCTTTTGGCGGAGGATGCGATGCGCCGCGCGACGGGCGGCGTGAACACGCACAAGGGCGCGATTTTTTCGCTGGGCATCGCCTGCGCGTCGCTGGGCATGGGTTACGGCGAGCCGCTTAACGTGCACGAAACGCTGATGCGCTGCGGCGCGATGACGGGCGCGCAGATGCAAAAGGAGCTGGAAGAAGCGAAGGCCGGGCAGGCGCGCACCTTCGGCGAAGCGATTTACCAAAAAGCGGGCGTGGGCGGCGTTCGCGCGGAAGCGGCGAGCGGGTTTGCCAGCGTGCGGGTAATCGCGCTGCCGCGGCTGAAAGCGGGGCTGAACGCGGGGCTTTCGCTCAACGATGCGGCGCTCTGCGCGCTGGTTGCGCTGATGGCGAGCACACAGGACACGAACGCCGTCCGCCGCGGCGGCGAGGTGGGCGCGGCGGCGATGCGCGGCGAAGCGCGGGCGCTGAACGCTGAAATCGACGAAGCGCTGGCTGCGGGCGGGATGAGCCAAAAAATCGGCCGGCTCAAGGAAAAGCTGGCCGATTGGGATGCGCGCATGAGCGCGGCGGGGATCAGCCCCGGCGGCTGCGCGGATCTTTTGGCGATGGCGCTGCTGATGGCGTTTAGCGAAGGGGACGAGGGGGACGATTGAGGCTCCGCCTCAAACTCCGGCAGGAACCTGAGGTTCCTGCACCTCCCGCCTACCGCTTCGCGGTATACCGCGAAGCGAGGATGGGGTTTGGGGTCTTAGACCCCAAGCGGGTTTGGGCGGCAGCCCAACGTCATCCCCCCAACGTCACCCCAAAACCATCGTTTCCAGCGCCTTCGCGGCGATGCTCAAAGCCTGACCGCTGCGGCGGGCCATTAAAAGCTGGCGCGGCGGGATGGTTTCCGCAAGCGTCAGCCGCCCGATTTCGCCCTTTTGCAGCGCGGGCGCGGCGAAAGCCTCCGGCAGAAACGCCACGCCGAGATCGTGCCGCACGAGCGGGAGAATCTGGTCGGACGTGGCGACCTCGATATCCGGCGAAAACGCAACGCCGTTTTCGGTGAACAGATTATACGCAAAGGCGTAGCTCGCCGTTTCGCGTCCAAGGCTGATGAACGGATAGGCCGAAAGATCGGTAAGCGTCAGCTTTTGACCGCATAGATGCATCAGCGAAGGGCCGCAGACGGGCACCTCCTCAAACTGCCCGAGCGGCTCGACATGCAGGCCGCCCGTATCCTCCGCAGGCGAGGTGATCACCGCGACGTCCACCAGACCGCTTCGAAGCGCGGCGAGTGCCTGCGGCGTGGAATGGTTGGAAATGCGCAGGCGGATGCCCGGATAGGCGCGATGAAACGCGCTCAGCACGGGCAGAAGGAAGCCGTGCAGCGCTGTCTCGCTCGCGCCGATGGAAACCACGCCGCTTTGCAGGCTGCGGTCGCTGGCCAGCTCCTCCTCGCCCGCCTGAATCTGCTCGCAGGCGACGGAAACGCGCGCGAACAGCTTTTCGCCCTCCGGCGTGAGCGCCACGCCGCGGTTGCTGCGCACAAAGAGCGTGCAGCCCAGCGCGGATTCCAGATTGCGGATCGTCCGGGTGAGGTTGGGCTGGCTGGAAAGCAGCGCCCCGGCGGCTTTGGTGAAGCTGCCGAGCCGCGCGACGGTGTAAAAGACGCGGTACGCGTCATAGCTGACGATCATGGGATGCCTCCATGCGTTTTTGATATGGAATGAATATCATTTATATATTTTTCATATCGACGTATTTGTAGTATAGTCGGAGCGTTGAACGTTGTCAAGCCTTGCGTTCGGACGGGAGGAATCGGTATGAACGATATGGTGATTTGCATTGGCAGGCAATACGGAAGCGGCGGACGCGAGGTCGGCGAAAAGCTGGCGGCGCGGCTGGGTGTGACCTGTTACGATAAGCTGCTGCTCAAGCAGGCGGCCAAAGAGGGCGGCGTTTCGCTCGGCGAGGTCGAGCGGCAGGATGAAAAGCCTGTCAGCGCGGGCGCGTTCCTCTCGGGCAACGTGTTCGCGGACAGCGCGAGCATGGGCGGCGCGTTTTATTCCCAGAGCCAGCTCGTCTACGACGCGGAAAAGAAGGCCATTCTGGATGCGGCAGACAGGGGCGGCTGCGTGATCATCGGCCGCTGCGCGTCGTCGATTCTGCGGGAGCGCGAAAATGTGCTCTCCGTGTTCATCTACGCGGATGAAGCGGATCGCGTGTCGCGCATTGCCAAACGCAACGGGCTTGACGAGCGCGAGGCCCGCGCGCGGATGCGCAAGATGGATCGGATGCGCAGGCGCTACTTCGACTTTTACGCCGATACGCAGTGGGGCGACCCGGAAAGCTACGACGTGATGCTCTCCAGCAGCTATTACGGCGTGGATGGATGCGTCGAGATGATCTGTAAAAGCCTGCAAATGAAGGGGAACAGCCATGAATAAGGATTTGACGGTCGGCGATCCGGCCAAGGTGCTTTGGAAATTCTGCCTGCCGCTTTTCGGCAGCATCATCTTTCAGCAGCTCTACAACATCGCGGACAGCTTCGTCGCGGGCAAGTTCATCGGCGAAAACGCGCTGGCCGCCGTCGGCAACAGCTACGAGATCACGCTGATCTTCATCGCGTTCGCCTTCGGCTGCAACATCGGCTGCTCGGTCATCGTCTCTCAGCTCTTCGGCGCGAAGAAGCTGGGCGAAATGAAAACGGCGGTCTATACGACGTTTATCTCGAGCGCGGTCGTCTGCGCGGCGCTGATGCTTGCGGGCACGCTGGGCTGCGACGGCCTGCTGCGGCTCATCAACACGCCGGAAAACGTGTTTGCGGATTCCAAGCTCTATCTGGATATCTACATCATGGGTCTGCCGTTCGTGTTCTTTTACAACGTGGCGACGGGCATTTTTTCCGCGCTGGGCGATTCCAAAACGCCGTTTATCTTCCTGGCCGCGTCCTCGACGAGCAACATCTTCATGGATATCCTGTTCGTCACCGCGTTCAAGATGGGCGTTGCGGGTGTGGCGTGGGCGACGTTCCTCTGCCAGGGCGTGAGCTGCGTGCTGGCGGTGCTCTTTGTGCTGCGCCGCCTGCGGGGCGTGGAGACGGACGAAAAGAGCGCGCTGTTCTCCTTCCCGCTGTTCTGCCGCATTGCGGTGATTGCCGTGCCGAGCATCTTGCAGCAGAGCTTCATCTCCGTCGGCAACATCGTTATTCAGGGCGTGATCAATTCGTTCGGCTCGAGCGTGATGGCGGGCTACTCCGCCTCCGTCAAGCTCAACAACCTCGTGATCACCTCGCTGACGACGCTGGGCAACGGCATATCCAACTTCACGGCGCAGAACATCGGCGCGGGCAAGATGGAGCGCGTGCGCAGTGGCTTCAAGGCCGGGCTGAAACTCGTGTGGATGCTCTGCTTGCCGATTGTCGCGCTGTATCTGCTCGGCGGGCGCATGCTGGTGAATATCTTCATGAACGAGCCGAGCGAAGCCGCGATGGCCTCCGGCGTGCAATTCCTGCGGATCGTATCGCCGTTCTACTTCGTGGTCTCCTGCAAGCTGGTCTCCGACGGCGTTCTGCGCGGCGCGGGGCTGATGAAGGAATTCATGGCCGCGACGTTCACGGATCTGATTCTGCGCGTCGGGCTGGCCATCGTGCTCTCCAAGGCGCTGGGCGTGATCGGCGTGTGGTGCGCATGGCCGATCGGCTGGAGCATCGCGATGGTGCTGTCCGTGATCTTCTACCGGCGCGGGCCGTGGGAAAAGCAGAAGGCTTAAAGCAATGTTTGGGCGCTCTCCTTCGGGAGGGCGTTTTTTTGATGGGTAAAATCGGCCGCGTCATGTGATATAATAAAGCCATATCGGCGCGTCAAGCCGAAAGAGAACGAAAAAACAGGGAGGAAAACAACATGGAGCTCAAAGGCAGCAAGACCGAAAAGAACCTGATGACCGCGTTTGCGGGCGAGTCTCAGGCGCGCAACAAGTATACCTATTTCGCTTCCGTCGCGAAGAAGGAAGGCTATGAGCAGATTGCCGCCATCTTCCTCAAGACCGCCGACAACGAGAAGGAACACGCGAAGATGTGGTTCAAGGCGCTGGGCGAATTGGGCAGCACCGCGCAGAACCTCGCCGCGGCGGCGGAGGGCGAAAACTACGAGTGGACGGACATGTACGCGCAGTTTGCCCGCGAAGCCGAGGAAGAGGGCTTCAAGGCGCTGGCGGCGAAATTCCGCATGGTCGGCGAGATCGAGAAGCACCACGAGGAGCGTTACCGCGCGCTGCTCAAGAACCTTGAAATGCAGCAGGTGTTTGAAAAGGGCGAAAAGACCATGTGGGAGTGCCGCAACTGCGGTCACCTCGTCATGGGCAAGAAAGCGCCGGAGGTCTGCCCGGTCTGCGCCCATCCGCAGAGCTATTTCGAGGTTCGCGCGGAGAATTACTAAGCGGCGATGCGGATTCGCTGGAAGCCCCGAACGCGCGGGCAGGAAATTGCGCTGGCGGCCGTGTTCCTCATCGTCGGGCTGATTTTTACGCTCGGCGAGGCGTATTGGTACGCGCCGATTGAACGTGAAAACGCGCTGACGATAGAGGCGGTCTATCAGCGCGCGGACGTGCATCGGCGCAGAAACCGGGATCACCATATCGAAGTGATTTTGGCGGAGGATATGTCGCTGGATATTCCGTCGTGGATCGCCGACCAAACGGTTGAAACGCGGCTGGAACGGCTGGAGGCGGGTACGCCCGTCCGGCTGCTGGCGCATCCGAATTCGGATATTATTCTGGAAATGACCGCGCCGACGGAAACGATTCTGGATTTTGAAACGTCGCGGAAGCGGCTTGCGGGGCAGCGCCGCGGCATGATGGCGCTGGGCGTTATGATGCTTTGCGGTGCGCTGGCTCTGCTGCTGAAACGCAGAAGGCCTGCGCGCCGTTGAACGCATCCTGCGTAAAAAAATCGGACTGCGAAAGCAGTCCGAACAGACTTTAGACAAAAAGCTATTCAAGCAAACTTTGCTTATATCAACAAGTTGATCGAACTGCGAAAGCAGTCCGAAGCAGAAGGTGCAGGGAAATTAGTTCCCTGCCGGAGTTTGAGGCGGGGCCTCAACGTTTCCTAAAGCCCCAACACTCCCCGTCTTTAAGTATGCCTCAATACAATCGCATAGATCGGCGAGCAGCTCGGGCATGTCCAGCGGCTCGTCTTTCTTTTCGCCTTCGGGAATGGGCGAGGTGATCCATTCGGGAAAAACGTTCGCGCTCAGGTGCAGATCGTGCTTGCTGCGGCTCTGATAGAGATACATGTACTCGTTCCGCGCGTTCGGCCCCCAGATGATCACATCGCCGGAGATCGTCTTGATCTGCCCCATGAAGGGCTTGCCCAGCGGCGTGTCCACCTCCGCGAAGGCTTTGTAGATCGCTTCGAGGGTCACGCCTTCGGGACAGGCGAGCATCTTTTGATCCGGGCTGTTGCGGTTGAGGCTCTGCGGCGAGGCGGCTATGCACAACGCCAGACCGCCGATGAGCAGCAGCGTGCCGAGGATAATCGAATCCCGAACGATCAGCCACAGCCCCAGCGCCGCCAGCGCAAGCCCGCCGACGCGGAACAGGAAGAACCGCGCTTTGCCGCGCCCATCCAGCGAGCCGATTTCCTCCAACTCGTCCTGCATCCACCAGACGGCGCGCTCGGCCAGCGTCGGCGTTTCCTCCGGCGCCGTGCCATCCTTGAAGAAACGAATGACGTCGCGGATGCAGGCGTAAATCCACCAGACCAGCAGGATGAACGCCAGAGGCATCGCCAGCCAGATGCAGATGGTCGCAATCAGGCCGTCGCCCGTTCGGTCGGTGATGTGCAGCGTCAGCAGAAAGAACAAAATCGCATAGAGCGGAAAGCGGAACCGCTTGAGACAAACCTTGCCCAACATCAAAAATCCCCCCTGAAAGGAAATGACTGTTTTTTCGATTCGACGGCGCGCGGCGGCCCCAGCCCGTTTATTTTTTGCCTTTGGGGTTGCCGTTCGCGTAATCGCACCACGCACGCAGGGTGCAGGTTTCGCACGCAGGCTTGCGGGCGGCGCAGACCCGGCGGCCGTGATAAATGAGCCAATGGTGCGCGCGGCTCCACTGATCTTTGGGAATGTTCTGCATGAGCTGACGCTCGGTTTTGAGCACATCCGGCGCATCCGCCAGCCCCAGCCGGTTGGTGACGCGGAAAACGTGCGTATCGACGGCGATTGCGTCTTCGCCAAAAGCGCAGCTCATGACGACGTTCGCCGTCTTGCGCCCCACGCCGGGCAGGGATTCCAGTGCGTCGTGATCCGCGGGCACTTCGCCGCCGAAACGTTCAACCAGCTCCCGCGCCATCAGCACCAGATTTTTAGCCTTGTTGTGAAACAGGCCGCAGGTTTTGATATACGGTTCGATTTCCTCCGGCTCGGCTTTGGCCAGCGCCGCCGCGTCGGGATAAGCGGCGAAGAGCGCGGGCGTGACCATGTTCACCTTGACGTCCGTGCACTGAGCGGAAAGGATCACGGCGACGAGCAGCTGAAACGGATTGGCAAAGTGCAGCGCGGGTTTGGCTTCCGGGTAGAGCCGCGCCAGCTCGGCAAGGATCAGGCGGTTTTGTTCTTCTCTTTCCATGACGGTGTTCCTCATAAAGTAAACCGCCGGTCAGCTTCCCTTCTGATCGGCGGCTCAATGCTTTGAATTAAAACTCTAAGCGGGAGAACCGACTCGAAACGGCTCCTCATCTGCTCATATTATAGCTTAAAGTCGGCTCTGCGTCAAGGCGCGGAGCCGTTTTCAATTCATCCCCAATCGCGCAAAATTTACCGTTTTTCAAGCAGCGGCGTGAGCGCCATGCGGCGCGTTCCGTAGCCCTCCACGCGGTAAAAGCCGATCAGCGCGCCGGGGTTCAGGCGGCGGTAGACCTGCATGACCTGCGGGGTCTGCGCCAGATCAAACCGAACGGACAGCCCGCAGCCGATGGCGACCTCGCGCGGCGTGGCGATCACTCCGGCGGAAAGGCCCGCGCGGCGCAGCGCGTCCTCCATGCGCAGAACCTGCGTGCGCGAGCGGAAAGCGGCAAGCCCAAAGGAATCATTCATGTGCGGTTCCTCCTCTCATATACTCCACTGTATGAGCGGGCGGAGACGGCGGTGAGAGAAAGGGGAATGGGCTTGATTTATCTGGATAACGCGGCGACGAGCTTCCCAAAACCGCGCTGCACGGTGCAGGCGATGGCGCGGGCGCTGGAAGAAAGCGGGGCGAATCCCGGGCGCGCGGGGCATCGGCTTTCGCTGGAAGCCGGGCGGATTGTCGAGGGATGCAGACAGGCGATTGCCGAGATGCTGGGCGAGACGGACGCGAGCCGCGTCGCCTTTGCGCAGAACACGACCGACGCGCTGAACATGGCGATTCACGGCGCGGTGCGCACGGGCGACCACGTGGTTTCCACGCTGATCGAGCACAATTCCGTGCTGCGCCCGCTTTCAGAATTGGCGAGGAGCGGGGTTATCACGCTGACGCTCGTGCCGCCGGATGCGGACGGGCGGATTCACGCGCAGGAGATCGAGCGCGCGCTGACCGCGCGGACGCGGCTTGTTGCGATGACGCACACCTCCAACGTGCTGGGGCTGGAGCAGGACGTTGCGGCGGTCGGCGCGGTATGCCGTCGGCGGGGCGTTTTGTTTCTGGTGGACGCGGCGCAGACGGCGGGGCATTTGCCGCTGGAACCGAAGAAATGGGGCTGCACGATGCTGGCCGTGCCGGGGCACAAGGGGCTGCTCGGCCCGCACGGCACGGGCGCGCTGTGGGTCAGGAGCGGGATAACGCTCGCGCCGCTGCGGCAGGGCGGAACGGGTTCGGCCTCCGAAAGCATGTTTCAGCCCAGAATAATGCCCGACAGCTTGGAGAGCGGAACGCTCAATCTGCCGGGCATTGCGGGACTTCATGCGGGTATGCGGTTTGCGCTGGCGCATCGGCGGGAGGCGCACGAAACGGCGGCCGCCCTGTGCGCGATGATGCGCGACGCGCTGCGGGATATGACCAACGTTCGCGTGTACACCAAGGAAGGCGCGACACTGCTGAGCTTCAACGTGGAAGGGATGGCTTCGCAGGTGGTCGCGGCGGCGCTGGACGAGCGCGGCATTGCGGTGCGCGGCGGGCTGCATTGCGCGCCGGGCGTGCACCGCTTTTTGGGCACGCTGAACATCGGCGCGGTGCGCGTCAGCCCGGGGCTGATGAACACCGCGGCAGAAGCGAAAAGACTGATTGACGCGGTATGGGAGATTGCGAAATAGCTGTTAATTGCCCGTGCTCTCCGTGGCCGAAAACAGGGCGACGATGGCGTCCACCTCGTCGCGAAGCTCGGTCATCGAGCTGGTCAGCACGCTGCCGGCCTGCAAACGCTGCTCGGCGGTATCGAGGGTAGAGATACAGGCGGAAAGCATGGAGCCATCGACGATGACGGTTCCCGCGCCGTAAATATTGGAAGCCAGCGTGTTGAGGCATTGAAGCGCGTAAATATGGCTGCGGACATTGGAAAGCAGCGACATGGTGTTGGTGCCGCTGGATTGAGTGAGGCGGTAAACGGCGGTCTGTGCCTCGTTGGCTTCGTTGGTGGCGCGCGCCATCAGCGCGTCGCTGGTGCTACGGCTGACGCCGGAAGCGCGCAGATAGGAAACCGTTACGCCGATGAGCGCAATCGCCAGAACAAAGACGACGACGCTCAGGATGCGGACGGTTTTCTGCGTTTTGCGCCGGCCTGCGCCGGTTTGAAATGAATACATAAACAACCTCCTTGTTCAAAGAGAAAAGGGCTTTGTCACGCAAAACCATTATAGCACATCATTCGAATGGGGTAAAGGGGCGAAAAAAACGCCGAATTTGATCGAAAAGTGGAGCACAAAGATTTGAAACTGTCGAAATGTGTATAAAAGTGGAGAACTGCGCCCAAATCCGGGCGGGGACTTGAACAAAAGCGGACTCGTGGCGTATAATAGAAAAAAGACGGCTGAACAAGCAGCCATACGGGAGGAAAAGAGATATGCCGATGAACATTGCCATCGACGGCCCGGTGGGCGCGGGCAAATCCTCGATCGCCGATCAGGTGGCGCAAAGGCTTCATATTCTGCATCTGGACACGGGCGCGATGTACCGCACCGTGGCGCTGTATATGCTTCGGAACGGGATCGACCCGCAGGATGAACAGGCGGTTTCCGCGCGCTGCGGCGAGGCGGATGTGCGCGTGGCGTATCAGGACGGCGCACAGCGGACGATGCTCGGCGAAGAGGACGTGACCGGCCTGATTCGCACGGGCGAGGTTTCCGCCGCGGCGAGCGCGATTTCCAAATGGCCGGCGGTTCGCCGCCGCATGGTGGCCGCGCAGCAGGAAATCGCCGCGACGGCGGATATGCTCATTGACGGGCGGGACATCGGTACGCGGGTGCTGGCCGACGCGCCGGTGAAAATCTTTTTGACGGCCACGCCGGAGGAGCGCGCCCGCCGCCGCTACAAGCAGCAGGTCGAAAAGGGCGACATGACGCCCTACGAGCAGGTGCTCGCCGAGCTGAACGCCCGCGACGCGCAGGATATGAGCCGCGAAACCGACCCGCTTCGGCAGGCAGAGGACGCGGTGCTGGTGGATTCCACGGACATGACGCCCGAGCAGGTGGTCGAAGCGATTCTCGCCGTGGTGGAGGGTGTATATGGAAAACGAGCATAACGCGCAGGCGGCGCAGGTCATGGAGCAGCCCGAAGCGGAGAAAAAGCCTGCGGAGCAGACGGCGCAGGGCGCGGAGATGAGCAAGCCCGCCGGGCAGACTGAAAAGCCGGAGAAGCCCACCGAGGAAAAAAAGCCGGGCTACCCGATGCACAAGCGCAAATACACGCCGCTGTACACGATTATCGTGTTTCTGTACGGAATTCTGGTGAAGCTGCTCTTCTTCATGAAGATCGAGGGCCGGGAGAACGTGCCGAAGGATCGCAACTGCATCCTGATGGGCAACCACCAATGCCTGCTCGACCCGGTGACGCTGGCACTGTGTGTGCCGGACAGGGAAATTCACTTCATGGGCAAAAAAGAGCTGTTTGAAAACAAGGCGCTCGGCTGGGTGTTCCGGCAGGTGCACGGCTTCCCGGTGGATCGCGGCAACATGGATATGGGCGCGATCCGCACGGCGATGGGCGTGCTCAAGGAAGGCGAAACGCTGGGCATTTTCCCGGAAGGCACGAGGAGCAAAACCGGGCACATGCTGCCGCTGCTGGGCGGCGCGTCGCTGCTGGCGCTCAAGAGCGGCTGCGACGTGGTGCCGGTGTACATCGAGGGCAGCTACAAGCCGTTTCGGCGCATGGTGGTGCACGTGGGCAGGCCGGTGGAAATGGCCGACCTGCGCGCAGGGCGCATGAACAAGGAAACCTGCGACGAGCTGACGCGCCGCATGGAAGCGGAATTTGCGCAGCTCAGCGGCGGAAAATCGCTTCCGCCCGCCGAAGAAAGCCAAAAATAATCGGTTTGGAAGCGGAATTGACCGAGGAAGACGGAATTTTTTCAAAAAAATTTGAAAATTCGGCGCGCTTCGGCAGGAAAAACGAAAAAGACCTAGAATGAATAAAGATGGGCAATATGGAGTAATGGGTCAAAAGGCCCTTTGAAGGCGGGAGCAGGTGCGTATGAAGCTCACAATCGGAGAGCATGCCGGGTTTTGTTTCGGCGTACGGCGCGCGGTGCTCAAAGCCTTCGAATGTGCCGAAAAGCAGCTTCCCTGCGTGACGCTGGGGCCGCTGATCCATAACCCGCAGGAGGTCGAGCGCCTGCGCCGGGCGGGCATCCGCAGCGTGGAGACGCTCGACGAGGTTGCGCCGGGCGAAACGGTGATCATCCGCAGCCACGGCGTAACGCCGGACGTTTACCGCCAATGCGAGGCGCGCGGCATCCCTGTGATCGACGCGACCTGTCCCCACGTGGCGCACATCCACCAGCTTGTGGCGCAGTACAGTGAGCACGGCGACGCGGTGGTGATCGTCGGCGAGGCGGATCACCCGGAGGTGGTCGGCATCGCGGGCTGGGCGCGCGGCGAGGTTTTCATTCTGCCCAACGCGGAGACCGCCGAGCAGGCGGAGCTGCCGCAAAAAGCGCTGGTTGTCGCCCAGACGACAATCCGGCGGGATCGTTTTGATTCGGTTTTGCAGGTGCTCAGGCGGCGCGTGCCCGACCTGACGCAGCGCATTACCATCTGCGCGGCGACCAGCCAGCGCCAGCAGGAGGCGGAAAAGCTCTCCGGCGAGGCGGATGTGATGGTGGTCGTCGGCGGCAGGAACAGCTCCAACACGCAGAAGCTGCTGGAAACCTGCCGTCTGCGCTGCAAGCGCTCCGTTCTGGTGGAAACGCCGGAGGATGTGCCGACCGATCTGGCCGGGCCGGACGACCGCGTGGCCCTGACGGCCGGGGCGTCCACGCCGCAATGGCTGCTCGAGCAGGTGCGCGCGCGCATCGAGGAAAACGAAAAGACAAGATAAAGCCACGCAAAAAACAAATCAGTGTTTCCCGGTGGTCCCCGCCGCCGTGATTCAATAAAGTATGTATCATCGCCGGCCAAGGCCGGATAGAGATACTTGAGGAGGTTGTACCCGCATGAACGACATGGAAAAGAATCAGGTTTCCGAGAGCGAAGACTTTGCCGCGATGCTCGAGGAAACGATGGTCAAGTTCCGCCCCGGTCAGGTTGTTAAAGGTGTTGTCGCCCAGGTGAGCGACGACGGTGTTGTCGTGAGCATTCCCGGCAAGGCTGACGGTTTCATCAAGAAGAATGATCTGGTGACCACCGACTGCAAGGTGGACGACGAGATCGAGGCTGAGGTCGTCAAGCTCAACGATGGCGAAGGCTACGTGCTCCTTTCCGAGCGCAAGGTCATGGCCACCAAGAACTGGGAGAAGCTCGTTGCCGAATACGACGAGGGCGCCTA
>CAKTXH010000044.1 GCA_934630975.1 uncultured Clostridia bacterium
GCCTTCTTGCTCAGCGGGATGCCGCGCTGGCTGTTCATCAGCTTCGCGCCCTCGTCGCTGTTGAGCAGGAACTCGATGAGCTGAGCCGCCGCCTGCTTGTCCGCCGCGGTGTTGGCGATGGCAAACGCCAGAGAAACCTTGGTGAAGCCGCCGTGGTATTCGCCCATGTCGGCGAAGTAGTTGCCGACGATGAACTCCTGACCCTCGCTCAGCGCCTTTTCAAACTTGCTCGCGGAGGAATCCCACTCGAAGATGCCGGCGTACTTGCCTTCCATCCACTTGGGGTTCTTGTCCAGGCTGTCCGCGCCGTCGCCGGTCAGGGTTTCGGAGGTCGGGATGACGTGGTTGTCTTCCAGGCTCTGGATGAACTCGAGGCCCTTGGCGATTTCCTCGGTGGTGTAGTTGAGCTGGCCGTCGACAACCCAATCCTTGCCGTACACGCTCTCCACGTAGTAGACCATCAGGATCATCTTGTCGTAAGCGCCCAGCGCCAGCGGGTAGTAATCGTCGCCGAGCTTCTCAGCGAAGACCGGGCCGGCGGCCATCAGGTCGGCCAGCGTGGTCGGGGTCGCAAGGCCGGCCTTCTCAAAGGTGGTCTTGTTCCAGTAGAAGATACGGCCGGTCATCGCCACCGGGATAGCCAGAAGCTTGCCGTCGATGGTGCACTGGGCGAGAGACTTCTCGTCGAACTGGGACAGGTCGATGATGTCCGCAACCTGGTTGAGGTCGTAGAACTTGCTGGAGCCGTCCGCGTTGGTGAAGGAGTACAGCCAGTTCCAGTTGATCTGGTTCACGTCGAACGCAGAATCAGAAGCGAAATACTGGCTCATCTTGTCTTCCCAGCCGCTCCACGCGCTGTACGTGCACTGCACGTCAATGCCGGTCGCGGCCTTGAAAGCCTCGACGGCCTGCTGGGTCGCTTCGTGACGGGCGTCGCCGCCCCACCAAGAGAAGGTCAGGGAGCCTTCGGCCATCGCGCAAACGGCGGTCAGCGCCAGCGCGAGCGTCAGCAGGCATGCGATCATCTTTTTCATCACAATTCGCTCTCCTTTAAAAAAATTAAATTCTATTCTGCCGGGTTTTCCGGCGCCAAGGGGCTTGCCTACCCCTTTCAGCCAGGCACAAGACACGTCGGGGATTTCTGTTGAAAGCTGTTCCCTCTGTGCATGATCATTATAATTTTTTGGGCAAGTTGTGTCAAGTGCATAAAATGGAAATCAATCTCTTGTGCGAAACTTTGTGAGGTTGAGCGATTAACCCGGCCTCAACCTTTGTATAGCTATGCGTTAAACCTCCAGCGCGCAGCAGGCCATCAGGAAGGGCGCGGTGCCTTTCGTGTCCCCGCTGCACACGGTTTCGTGCACATAGTAGTCATAGCTGCCGTCGCGGTACGGCTCGCCGCCCAGCCCCGCGACCTTGCAGATGCGCGTGAGTTCCGGGTAGCCGTCCGCCGCCGTAACGACGTTCCGCGCCCAAAGCGCGTCCATGCTCTCCCGCGCGGCAGCCTCTTCCTTCGCGCCGCACAGGCCGAGCGCCTTGCCCTTGGCCAGCGCGTAAATGAACATCGCCGAGCAGGAGGATTCCGCGTAGTTCTCCGCGCTCTCCGGCCTGTCCATCACCTGATGCCAGAGCTTGTCCGTGCCGCGCACGGCCATCACCGCGTGCAGCAGCGATTTCATTTGCAGGCTCAGCCGCATATACGCCGGGTGATTCTCCGGCAGGGCGGCGAGCACGTCCGCATGCGCCATCGCGAACCAGCCCATCGCGCGCCCCCACACATGCGGGGAAAGCCCCGTCTGCGGATCGGCCCACTTCTGCGCCTTCGCGCTGTCCCACGCGTGGGCATGCAGGCCGCTTTCAAGCCGCGTCTTTTCAAAGATCAGCTCCATCTGCTTTGCCGCCAGATCCGCCCACTGCATTTCGCCGAACGTCACGGCGAACTCCGCCAGAAACGGGCACGCCATGTAAATGCCGTCCAGCCACATCTGCTGGGGATAGAGCTTCTTGTGCCAGAAGCCGCCCTCCGCCGTCGTCGGCTGCCCCTTGATCTGCTCGATGAGCAGGCGGCACGCCTTTTCATACTTCGCCTCGCCCGTCGCCTTGAACAGCCGCAGCGCTGTGCGCCCCATGCAGATCATATCCAAATTATATTTTTCCGGCTCATAAGTTAGAATCCCGCCGTCCGCGGTCACGTATTGATCCACGTTCGCCTTGGCCGCGTCGTAAAAGCGCTTGTCGCCGGTCGCCGCGTAAACATCCAGCCACGCCTTGGTGATGATGCCGCGCTCGTAGCACCAGTGATAGTTATACTCCTGCTCACGGGCAAGCGTGCCTTCGCCCGCCCAAACGGTCTTTTCGTAGCTCATGCCGTTCTCCTTTTCGAGTCGTTATTCCACGTCGCGCAGGGTGATTTCCTCTCCCCGCGCGCCGACGATGCGCAGGTCGGTCAGGTGCAGGCCGCGCACGTGCTCGGCCGTCAGCCCCGCCAGCGTCACGGGCTGCTGCACCGCGTTCATCACCGGGAAACTCGGCGCGGCCTCGACCAAATGAATCTGCGTGTTGACCACGCTGATATCCTCCAGCGGCGCTTCCGGCAGGCCGTAGAGACACGCCGCCGCGCTCTTGGCGTTCGTCACCACGATATCGGCCATGCGGATGCGGCGCACGTGCGGCGTCCGCTCGGTCACGGGCTGGGCGTTCGGGTCGGAAACGACGGGCAGTTTGCCGTCCTTGCCGCAGAAATACATCAGGTTGATCACCAGCGGGCAGAGCACGTCGTTCATCACGATGCCCGTCACGCTCACGTCCTCCACCGCGCCGCCGCGCCCGCGGCGGCTCTTGATGCGGATGCCGCGATCCGTGCCGTCAAACACGCAGCCGGTGATGGATACGCGGCGGATGCAGCCGGTCATTTCGCTGCCCAGCACCACGCCGCCGTGGCCATGCACCATCGTGCAGCCGGTGATGGCGATGTTTTCGCAGGGCACGTTTTCCAGCGCGTCCTCCGTGCCCGCCTTGACCGCGATGCAGTCGTCGCCCACGTCGATGTGGCAGCCGGTGATGCGCACGTTGCGGCAGCTCTCCGGGTCAATGCCGTCCGTGTTGGGCGAATCGAACGGGTTCACAATCGTCAGCTTGTCGATCGTCACGTTCTCGCAGCGAACGGGGTGGATCGTCCAGTTCGGGCTGTTGTGCACCATAAAATCGCTCATGCGCACGCGGGTGCAGTCCTCAAAGCAGACCGCGCAGGGGCGCGCCGCGTCCAGCGTCTTGGCGCGGAAGGCCGTCCACCATTTCTGGCCCTGCCCTTCCAGCGTGCCCATGCCCGTCAGCGCCACGTTGACCTCGTTTTTCGCGTAAATCAGCGGGCGGTGGCAGGGCTGCTCGTAACCCTCCCAGCGGATGTTGACGACGGGGTACGCGTCAAAGTCGTCGGTGAAGCGCAGAACCGCGCCCGCCTCCAGATGCAATTCAACGTTGCTGCGAAGCACGAGGCTCGCCGTCTCGTATTCGCCCGCGGGCACAACCACGCGCCCGCCGCCCTGCGCGGCCGCCGCGTCAATCGCGCGCTGAATCGCGTCGCCGCAGAATTCCCCGCGCATCGCGCCGAAATCCAAAATATTCATCAGCCCAAATCCTCCCCGTTTTCAATCGCGGCAATCTGGTCAATGCGGCGCTGATGGCGGCCGCCCTCAAATTCGCTCGTCAGGAAGGTCTGGGCGATCATGCGGCCCAGTTCCGTGCCGACCACGCGCGCGCCAAGGGCCAGCATGTTCGCGTCGTTGTGCGCGCGGCTCATCTTGGCGGAATAGCAGTCCGAGCAGGCGCAGCAGCGGATGCCCTTCACCTTGTTGGCGGCGATGGAAATGCCGATGCCCGTGCCGCAGCACAAAATGCCGCGCTCACATTCCCCGCTGACGACGGCCCTGGCCGCGCGCTGGGCGAACACCGCATAGTCGCAGCTATCCGCGGTATAGGTGCCATAGTCGTGATAGGGCAGCCGCATCTCATCCAGCAGCGCCATGATTTCCTTTTTCAGCGGCAGACCCGCGTGGTCGCTTCCCAGTGCAATCATGATGATACCTCCTGCACACGTTCAAAATTGAATCGTCTCTTCAAACCGCCGCGAAGCGAAACGGGAAGTCCAGAAACCTCAGGTTCTTGGCAGGGTTTGGGGCGGCGCCCCAATCGTTCCCCATCGCGAAGCGAAAACGAAACGGGAGTCAGGGAGCGAAGCGTTACCTGACTCTTGAAAAGCTGCTTTAATCAATGAAATCCTCGGGCCGAAGCGGCTCTCTTCCGCTATCGCCCGTTTCCTCCTGCGCCTCGTGCTCAGCCGTATGATCCACAAAAACCAGGTGACGCAGGTTTTCGCGGCTGACAACGGTGTTCGTGCCCATGCACGCCCGGCAGCGGTACAGGCACTCCGGGCAGACGCAGCCGAAGTTCGTCCCCTCCGACTGAATCATGTACGTGCCGCATTGCGGACATCCGCATCGCATTTCCGTCCGCCTCCCTTATTCCTGCGCCGCGTCGGGCAGCATCATATGCGCCCCGCAGCGCGACAATATCTCGCGATCCTCTTTCCCGGTGGAAAGCTGCCTGAATTCATAGCCGTTTTCGCGGAAATACGCGACCAGATCCGGCAGAATCCGCCGCGTTCTGGCCTTGCCGTCGTGCATCAGCAGGATGATCACATCCTTGCCGTGCGTCTGTTTCAGCGTGTATTCAAGCATTTCCTCGTCGCTGGAAAACGAATACTGCGCGTCGCCGGTCATCGTGTTCCAATCAAACCACGCGTAGCCCGCGTCGCGCACCTTCGTCTTGACGCGTGCGCTGTAACTCGAACTGCCGCCGGGAAAGCGGAATAAATCGGTCGAGAAGCCCGGCTCGATCTCCTCGCTCATCATCTTGTTGAACCGCTCGAGGTCGCGCAGCACAAAGCTTTCGTCGTTCTTGATCCGCCCGGCCGAATGGGCCATCGTGTGGCTGCCGACGGCATAACCCGCCTGCACAATCTGCCTGGCGTATTCCGGGAAAGCGCGCACGCTCAGCCCCACCAGAAAGAACGTCGCGGGCACGTCCAGCTCCTGCAATTCTTCCAGCAGCTCGGGCGTGTCCTTCTTCGGCCCGTCGTCAAAGGTGAGGTAAACCACGCGCCGTGTTTCCGCCTGTTCCGCCGCGGCCGCGCACGGCAGCGCCGCGCACAGCAGGAGCAGCAGCGCAAGCCCTCGCTTGAACATCTCTCTTTCCCCTTTCACAGGAGCTTTTTATGCGTGAATCTGCGCCTGTCCGCCGCGAAATCGCCGACGATATCGCCGTGGCCGCGCAGAATGTACTTGTAGGAGCAAAGCCCCTCCAGCCCCATCGGGCCGCGCGCGTGAATCTTGCCGGTGGAAATGCCGACTTCCGCGCCGAAGCCGTAGCGATAGCCGTCGGCAAAGCGCGTCGAGCAGTTCTGATACACCCCGGCGGAATCCACCAGCGCAAAGAACCTGCCTGCCGCCGCCTCGTCGCGGGTGATGATGCAGTCCGTATGGTGCGAGCCGTGCTTGTTGATGAAGGCAATCGCCTCTTCGATGGAATCCACCGTATGGATGGCCATCGTCAGCGCCAGATACTCGCGGCCCCAGTCGCTTTCATCCCCCACTTCGCTGGCAATGCCCGCGGCGTAAAGCGCGGCGCGGGCGCGCCCGTCCGCGCGCAGGGTCACGCCTGCCTCCGTCAGCGCGCGCGCAATCGCAGGCAGCGCGTTGGCAAGCTGCTGGCTGTGCACCAGCAGCATTTCCGCCGCGTTGCAGGCGGCGGGGTACTGCGTCTTCGCGTCCGTCACGACGCGCGCGGCCATCTGCGCGTCGCAGTCCGCATCCACATAGATGTGGCACACACCGTCGCTGTGCCCCAGCACCGGGATGCTGCTGTTTTCCATGATGTAGCGCACAAACGCGTTCGAGCCGCGCGGGATGATGAGGTCGATATCCTCGTCCATCTTGAGCATGACGGAAACGTCCTCGCGCGTGGTCAGCAAGCCGCACCAGCCGTCCGGCAGACCCGTCGCGACGCTCGCGTCGCTGAGGATATCGAACAGCGCCTCGTTGGTGTGCATCGCCTCGCGCCCGCCCTTGAGCAGCACCGCGTTGCCGCTCTTGAGGCACAGGCCGCCGATCTGAATCAGCGCGTCCGGCCGCGATTCAAAAATCACGCCGATTACGCCAATGGGGCAGCTGATGCGCGAGAGCACCAGCCCGTCGGCCAGCTCGGTGCGAAGCTGCTCCTGCCCGATGGGATCATCCATCGCGGCCAGCTGTTCCAGCCCCGCGCAAACGTCGTTCAGCTTGTGCGCGTCAAACTTCAGCCGCTTGAGCGCGGGCGCGGCCAGCCCTTCCTGTTCGGCCTGCCGCATATCCATTTCGTTGGCCTTAAAGACCTGGTTCGCCTTGGCGCGCAGCGCGGCGGCCACCGCCAGCAGCGCGCTGTTGCGCGTCTTGCTCGGCGAAGCGGCCAACGCAAAACTTGCCTGCTTGGCGGCGTGCGCCACATCCGCCGCCAACATTTCCCTTTTACTCATAAAGCGCCTCTTTCACCATCTGCCGCATCGCCGCCGTGTCGGCGCGCAGGGGTTCTTCGCTCGTTTTCTGTTCTTCAGTCGGCATCGCCATCTCGATGCGCTCGTTTCCGCCTTTGACGGCGGAAGCCAGCGTGATGGCGGTCATCGCGTTCAGGTTCGTATCCAGCGAACCGAGCAGCTTCGTGCCCAGCCCGAGCATGCTGCCCAAATTGCCGCTGTTGACGCCCTCGTAGAGCATCTGCATCAGCAGTTCATAGCCCCGGCTGCGGGCGGGATCGTCGCCTTCCAGATGCAGCCGGACATAGGCCAGCGCCTGCTCGCCGGAAAGATCGTTCCAGCCGAGATCCAGCCCCATCGCGGCGGCCTCCCGCTCGTCGAGCTTCATGCTCACCGTGTCAATCGCTTCCACCAGCTGGGGCAGGTTCGTCACATCCAGCGCGACATACGTGCCGACGTTCAGCCCGAGCATCGTGTTGATCGTGCGCTCGACCAGCATGCCGCGGCATTTCTTCGCGCCCAGCGCGTAAACGTCGGCCAGCGGCGTTTCGCCCGCCTCCGGGATATCCGCCGTCAGCCTGCAATCCACGCGCAGCATCACCGAGCGGCCCGTGCGGCTGTTGATGGAGGCGATCATCATCGTGTCGGTCGTATCGCCGTCCTGCAAGAGCACCAGAATGTTGGATACGTTTTGATCCAGCCCGGCCGCCATGTTGATATCGCGCTTGGTGACGGTGATTTCCGCCGACGCGCCCGCGCACAGCAGCGTCAGCAGCGCAAAGGCCAGCGCAAACAGACGAATATGCTTCATGAATCCTCCCGAATCACTTTTTCTTGAAGATGAACAGCTTGGAGAACACGTAATTCAAAATGATGACCACGATGTTCACCAGCAGCTTCATCGCCAGGTCGTTGAGGTGCAGCATTTCCACCAGCAGGAACATCAGCACCGTCTCCATGCCCAGCGACACGAGCCGCATCGCGAAGAAGCTGCCCGCTTCGCGCAGCAGCGCGCCCGTGCTGGCGCAATGCGTCTTGAACACAAAAATCTTGTTGGCGACATAGCCGAAGGCCACCGCGATCACCCACGCGACCCACGTGCCGGCCATGACGCTCAGCCCCGCCATGCGCGTCGCCAGGAAATAGGCGACGTAGTTCACCAGCGTCGTCGCCACGCCGACGAACAGGTAGCTGACCAGTTCGGTGTTTTCCCAAAGTTTCAGGCAGGCGCCGCCCAGCTTCGGGGAAATCTTCGCGATCAGGCCGATGACGGCGCGCGCCAGCCAGTCAATGCCTTTCCAAATGGTTTTCATGGTTGATTTCTCTTCTTTCTGATCTGTTTTTCAGATGAGCGCATTTTCGTTCGTTATTATAACACGACCATCTATCCGGGTCAATTCCCGCGCGCCGCGCGCCCATTCTTTTCAAAATGAAGCGCTTAATCGCTCAACCTGCCGCGCATCCTGCAAAATCGGCGGCAGATCCGCCGTCCCGCGTGCCGCCCGGCTGGTTTTTTGCAGTCCAGCCTGCACCGCCCTGCGCCCATTTTATCGCCACAAATTTCCCGCTGCTTCTTCCCTTTTCGCGCGCCATCCTTTATAATAACAGGAAATGAACACCGCTAAGGAGGCATTTTCATGCATAACCCGATCGTATCTTGGCTGTTTGAAACCGACGCCGTGCGCGTCTGCCCCGAAGGCCAGCCGTTCTGGTATACGTCCGGCAAGCTCGGCCCGTTCTATATCAACACTCAGTTCCTCTACGGCAGCGAAGCGGCGGCCAACGCGCTGCTTGCCGTCATCGAGGAAGCCTGCGCGGGCGACAAGCTGGCGTTTTACGGCAAGGTCTACGGCGAAATCGAAAAGCAGCTCGCCGCCTGCCCGATCTATCATCAGTTGATTGATCTGATGTGCGAAGCGGCACGCAAGATGGACGTGGATTTTGTCTCCGGCGGCGAGCGCCGCGATTTCTTCTTCTCCATGCCGGTGGCGCGCCGTCTGGGGCTTGGCCACCTGTCCATCTTCAAGGATCTTTCCAGCGTCTACACCGACGCGGACGGCGTGAGCATGCCTTCCGAACAGGCGGGGCTTTCCGGCAAGCGCAGCGTGCATATCGCCGACCTGGTGACGGTCGCCTCCTCCTACATCCGCGCGTGGATTCCCGCCGTGGAAGGGCTGGGCGCGAAGATCGCCTATTCGCTGGCCGTCGTGGATCGCGATCAGGGCGGCAGCCGGATTCTCGCCGACGCGGGCTGCCCGCTGACCACGCTGGTCGTCATCAAGCCGGAGCTGTTTGAAACCGCGCATAAGCTGGGCCGCATCAGCGACAAGCAGCTCGCCCTCGTGCTGCATTTCATCGAAGACCCGGATGCGTTCATGCGCAGTTTCCTGCTCGCCCACCCGAACTTCCTCGCCGATGAAATCGCCAAGGGCGGCAAGAGCGCCCAGCGCGCACAGCTTTGCATTTCCAGCGGCTTCGCGCCCGAGGAAGCCCTGCCGAAAGCCTGATGCGCGTTTCGCTCGTGCCGCTCGATCCGCCGCCGTGCCTGCGCTATTTCATCCGCGCGGACGGGCGGCACGCGGGCGGCGTCACAGTGCACTCCGTTTCCGGCGCGCGCTTTTCCTACGGCGTTGCCGTTTCAAGGGATATGCGCAGGCGGGGAATCGCTTCGGCGGCGCTCCCGCTGCTCTTTGCAAAAATGCGCGCGCGCGGCTTTTCCGTCTGCGCCGTGCAGATTGCGCCGGAGAACGCCGCGTCGCTGGCGCTGCACCAAAAACTGGGCTTTACCCAAACCGGGCAGGATGCGCAGGCCGTAACGATGACCTTGCAGCTTCATTAAAAAAACAGGTGTTTCTCTAAAACGAAACACCTGTTTTTAATTTGTATGGCTCACCACGTCGCGCAGAAGCCCGTCACATACCAGGTATCCTTTTGCAGGGTGTATTGGCAGTTTTCCTGCGTGATCTCGTCCGCCGGTACGACGGACATGTTGTAATATTTCCGCTTCGGGGTCGCGTTGTAGCGGTAATTCATGCGGCGCACGGTCGAATTCAGGTTGCCCTCGATTGTCGTCAGCTCATACAGCCCGCCGCCCAAATCCGTCACGCTCTCCACAATCGCGACATGCGTGTACGGCGTGGACGAGCGAACGCCGTAAATCACCAGATAGCCCGGCTTCGGCACAGCGCCTTCCGTGCCGTCCAGCCAGCGGCCATGCTCCTCAAAGGCGAGGCGCACGTTGCCCACGCGCCCCTCCATCGCGGAGATGCAGTCGCCCGGCTGCACGTCCACATCCTGCTTATAGCGCACGAGCTGTAAGCCGCTGTGATACGCGCAGTAAATCTGGAACACCGAGCACCAGCCGATTTCGCGCTTGTCGTGGTAATACCACTGGGTATATTCGTTGCACTTGGGCAGGCGCGTCCAATCGTTCTTTTCGAATTCCGCGCGAGCGAAGAGCACGAAGTTGCGCGCCGCCAGCGGCATGTCCTCCGGGAACGTCAAGCCGTAATCTTCCAGTTCGCCCTCCGCCTGCGTGGCAATCGCCTCCGGCGGGGTTTCCATCTTCACCGGCGCGGTATCCGCCAAAGCGCCCGCCGCTGCCATCATCAACAGCAAAAAGAATAAAATGATTTTTTTCATCGTAACAGCCTTTTAACTCCTTCCGCCACGACTTCGTCGTGCCACCTCCCTCTGAGAGGGAGGCATTGGGCATGTTTTACCAAGTTGGACAAAATACCTCTATTCTAAAGAAATATTTTTAGGCCGATCATAAGCCTCCCTCTTTGAGGGAGGTGTCAGCGAAGCTGACGGAAGGAGTTCGTTCCCTTAGTCCTCCATCACAATCGACAGCTCGCCGTCGAGCGCCAGCGCCTTTTCTTCGCCGTTCTCCGTGACGCAGACCGTCCAGCCGGCCTCCGCCGTTTTGATCGTGTAGCGGGCGTGGCTCGGAGAAACGCGCTCGCTGATCACGTCGAACGACGTGCCGCCGATGCGCAGGTTCTCCATCTTCCAGCCCTCCCAGCCAATCGGCGTATGCGGCCGCCAGGCAATCGTCTTGCGCCCCGCGTCCGGCTTCACGCCGAACAAGCACTCGAATACCGGCCAGATCATCCCCGCCGCCGCGCGCGCCTGAAGCAGTACGCCCGGCGCGGCGTCCTCCGTGCGGATGGAACCCGGCAGACCCGGCGCGGCGGAAGCCGCCATCTGCGTCAGGCAGCCGATCATCTGCTCCACGTGGACGCGCTCGCCATGCCAAAGCGCGCGCTCGGCCAGCGGCGCGTTTGGCGAAAGCTCGTCCTTTTCCGGCTCTGCCGGCAGTTTTTCCAGCAGCGCCAGCGTCGCCGCGTCGTCCGCGCCCGTCAGCTTCAAAATGTACGCATGGCCGATAAGCGCCGCGCGCACATCCGCCAGCATATCCTCCTGCACATCCTCAAAGCCCTTGGTGCTGCGGCGCAGGTAGTTGACGCAAAGCCCCGTCATCGGCAGCATGGCCGCCGCAAACGCCTGATCGCCCGACCAGAGCAGCGTGCGATGCACCAGCGCAACGAACTGCGCGCTCTCGCGCTCGCCGCCGACCTGCATCACCCTGCCGGAAAGCGACACACTGCGCGCCAGACGGCCGGGCGCCATCTGCGCCTGCGCGCTCACGCCGACGAGCGTATGCAGCATCTCCTGCACGCGCGCCGCGCCGCCCAGCGGCAGCAGCGCCTCCATCGCCTTCGCCCAGCCCTCGCCATACAGCGCCGGGTGCTCCGGCAGATCGCAGCAAAGCGCGCAGCCGCCGCGCGGCAGGGCGCGGATCAGCCAGTCGGCATAGAGCTTCGCCCAATTGACGCTCTGCTCGAGCGCGGCGTTGGGCATCGTTGCGGCGCTGAACGCCATCACCCGCTCGATGCGCGCGCGCTTTTCGGCGAGCATCGTTTCGGCCTTTTCGCGCAGCAGCGCCAGCGCCTCCTCGGCCTTGGAGCGGGAAGGATAGCCGCCCGCGACGTACAGCCGCATGGCCGCCTGCCCGTTCGCGGCCAGACGCAGGCGGTAGAACAGGCGGCCGTTCACGCCCTTTCCCTGCGTGTTGCCAAAGCCGTACACGCTCTGCGGCAGATCGGCCTGAAGCGCGCGGCAGCCCGCCTCCGCGCCCCAAACGGCGTGCCACGGATTGCGGCTGTCGCGGGCGAAGAACGCCTGCTCCTGCTCGTCGTATTCGCCGACGTCGCGTCCCAGTTCCGCGCCGTCCTCGCCGCGCGCGGCGGCGGCGGTCAGAATATCGGTGCGCACGGTGAAGGAGACCTCGACCATGCGCGGCGCGTTTTTGAGGTTTTCAATCGTCAACTCGATCACGCAGCCGCTCACGCCGTCGGGGATGAACTGACGGCGGACGACATGCAGCTGCTGTTTCTGCATGCGGTAATGGAACGCGGTGACGACCGGATGGATTTCGCAGGCGTCGGCCTGCGTCAGCGGCACGTCGTCGATGGCCAGAAAGAAGCCGTCGCAGACCTTCTTTTCCCCGGCCCAAAGGCCGCCCATTTCGCCCGGCACGGCATAACCCATATCCGGGAAAAGGCCGTTCTGCGCGCCGATGAGCACGGCGGCGCTGCCCGCGGTGACAACCGGCGCATCCAGCCGGTCATAACGATAAACCTTGTAATCGCTGCGCATGTAAGCTCCTCCTTTTACCCCTTGACAACCGCTGCAACGGTTTTAAGAATCAATTTGATATCCGCAAGCGGGGAAATTTCCCGCAGATATTTCATGTTCAGCTCGATCTTGTCGGGCATGATCTGCTCGATGTACATCTTTTCGGGATCGTCCGCCCCGGCGAGCAGGTCGTTCTCGTTGCGATAGGCAATCGAAGCGTAATCCGTAATGCCCGGGCGCACCAGCAGCACCTGCCGCTGGTACGGCGTGTAGAGCTTCACATAGCGCTCCACCTCGGGGCGCGGGCCGACGAAGCTCATCTGCCCGCAGAGGACGTTGAGCAGCTGCGCCAGCTCGTCCAGCTTGGTCTTGCGCAGAACCGCGCCGACGCGGGTAATGCGGCTGTCGTGCCCGACGGTAATCGCCAGCCCTTTTTTGTCTGCATCCGTCACCATCGTGCGGAATTTGAAAATGCGAAACGGTTTGCCGTCTTTGCCGATGCGCACCTGCCGGTAAAACACCGGGCCGGGATCGTCGAGCACCACCGCCAGCGCGATGAGCAGCAGCAGCGGCCAGAGCACCGCCAGCGCCGCCGCCGAAAGCAGGATATCCATCGCGCGCTTGGCGATGCGCTGCGGCCTCCGCCGCGCCAGCACCTCGGCGATATCCATCGGTTTTTCGTTCTTCTGCATGATCGCCCCTCGTCTTTCGTTAAACCTTGTCAAACACGTAAGTGAACAGGAAGCACATCGCAAACGCCATCCGGTGCTGCATCAAAAACAGCTTCACGCCCAGCTGCGCCGGAAAATCGCTCGGTTTTACATCGTCAAACAGCGCGGCGATATCCGGCCTGTTCATATACGCCTTTGCGCGACGCACGCGCTCCCAAAACGCGTAGGGCGTGCCGGGATAACAGAAATTGCGCACGGTGTTCACCGCCATCTTGCGGCGGCGGATCTTCATCCGGCGCATGCACTCCGGGCTGTCCGCCAGCAGCGCCTCCAGCGCGTCGTTGGATTTTTCGTAGCTTTCCGGCACATGGAAGCTGAAATGCTTGGTCACGCTGCCGGTGTGGAAGCGATAGTGATAATACGCCCTATCCACCGCGACGGCGCGGCTTGCGTCCTTCATGCAGGCGACGATGAACAGCAAATCCTCCGCGTAGCGGATATCCGGGCGGAAACGGTGGCCGCCGATGACCTCGCGCCGAAACAGGTTGCGCGGCGTGTAGCCGGAAAGCGGCAGCTCGTCGCTGTCCGTCGGCCTGGACAGCATCGCGGGAATGAGCGCCTGCCCGATGGCCTGCCGATTGAACACCGTGCCGTCGTCAAAGCCCAGCGGCACGTCTTCGCGCTTCTCGCCCCTGTCCTTGAACACCCGGCAGAACGAGATATCCGCCTGATTGTCCAACGCCGCGCGGTACAGCGTTTCAACCATTTCCGGCTCTGCCCAGTCGTCGCCGTCGCAGAAGCCGACGTAGTCGCCCCGCGCCGCGTCAAGCCCCGCGTTGCGCGCCGCCGATACGCCCTGATTCTCCTCAAAGGCAATCACGCGGATTCGGCTGTCCAGCGGCTCCACCTTGCGCAGAATCGCCAGCGAGTTATCCGGGCTGCCGTCGCAGACGAAAATCAGCTCGATCTCCCGCAGCGTCTGTGCGCGCAGAGACGAAATACAGTCCGGCAGAAACGCCTCCGCGCCGTAGACCGGAATAATAATCGAAACCTTTGGATTCATGAATCTATCCCCCATGCGGAAGGTGCAGGAAACTCAGTTTCCTGCCGGGGTTTGGGGCAGCGCCCCAACATTCCCCATCGTCCCCTTATTCCGCGCGCCAGAGCGGCGCCTGAACCAGAAAATACGTGCAGCCGATCACCGAGAACGGCGCATAGACTGATTCAAACATGCCCACCAGAATGAACACCGTACAGAACGCCAGCGGCGTCGCCGCATACGGGCTTTCCCTGCGGTGCGCCCAGTAATAGCGAATCGCGCGGATGAACGCCAGCGCCGTATAGCCAATCAGCAAAAGACCCGCGATGAAGCCGTTGTTGTAGGCCACGCCGAAAAACGCGTTGTGCGCGTTGAAATGGCGGTCGCCCGCGCCGTCCTTCTCGACCCATTCCCAAATCACGCTGTCCTTGTGGCCGTTCCACGTCAGGTTTTCCAGAATCGTCATCCAGATGCCCCAGCGGTCGCTGGTCAGGTCGTCCATGCTGATGGTTCTGTCCTCCGGCTCGGGCACGGTGATCGGGTTGCCGTAGGTCTCGTGGTTGTACACGGCGAGGTTGTAATCCTCCACCGCCGCTTCATACATCTTGTCCTTCGTGATCTTCACGCCCGCCGCGCCGCAGAGCACGATGAACACGCCCAGCAGCGCCAGCAGCCGCCCCGGATGCTTCGCCGTGCCCGCGATAATCGCCGCGACCAAAATCACGACCACGCCCGCAAACGCCAGCAGACCCGAGCGGGAGAGCGTCGCCAGCAGCGTCACCGCCGCCCAGACGCCCAGCAGCAGATACGCCAGCGCGGCCTTCCGCTTCTTTTCCGTAAAGCTTCCGTAGGCCAGCAGCAGCGCCGCCGTCGCCATCACGATGCAGCACATCGACAGGCAGTTCGCGTCATAAAAAACGCCCGTGTAGCCCGGATAGGCGAAACTCAGCGGCACGGCCAGATACGACCACGCCAGAAACGGCAGCACCGCGAACACCGCGCCGCGCAGAATCGAACGGAACGTCGAATCGTCGTCGCGCGAGGCGAAGACGGAGAACACAATCGGGTAGCAGATCAGCAGCGGCACGCTTTCCGGCAGCCAGTCTTCGTAAAACAGGCCGGAAACCACCATCATCCCGTGCAGCGCGAACCAAAGCCCCGCCATGCCCTTGTGAAAGTGCACGCGCGTCTTTTGGCCGGGCGTGCGCGCCGTCAGCGTCACAAATGCCAGCAGGATCATGCCGAAGAGCACGAAGATCATCCAGCGCATCGGGAATTTCTGCTGCGTGAACAGCGAGCAGTAGCCAATCAGCGCGAAAATCGCCACGGTCAGCAGCCGCGAATCAAAAATCTCGTTGAAGATGCCCGTCACCCGGTCGTACAGGTTGAGCATCCCCGTTCCGTCAATGCCCTGCTTGCGCATGTTCTTTCCTCCAATGCTTCATGGCTTCGCGGTAAACCCCCGCGGTGATTTCGGCGTTGTGCGCCCATGTCAGTTCGCGCGCGTCGCGCATGCCGCGCGCCCGCAGCGCGTCGTATTTTTCGGGATGGGCGAACACGGCGCGCATGACGCGCTCCACCGCGTCCGTATCCCCGGCGGGCACGAGAAAGCCGTTCCCGCCGTCCGTGATCGTGTCGGCAATGCCCTCGTTTTCCGCGCCGACGGCGATACAGCCCGCCGCCATCGCCTCGATGTAGACGATGCCGTAGCCCTCGCCCCAGCTCGGCAGAACGAACAGGTCGCTCTGCGCCATCCGCCGCAGCACTTCCCCGTGCGGCAGGCCGCCGGTCAGCATCACGCGGTTTTCCAGATGCAGCTCGGCGATTCGGTCTTTGAGCTGTTTCTCCATCTCGCCGATGCCCACGATGGTCAGCGTCGCATCCTCGTATTCGTCCGCCAGACGCGCGAACGCCTCCAGCGTTTTATCCATGCATTTCCTCGCCTTGAGCGTGCCGACGGAGATCACCGCGCGCGGCTTTCTCGTTTCGTTTTCCGGCACGAGCGAGAGATCCACGCCGTTCTGCACGACGCGGCTGATTTTTCCTGCCCCCCGATACGGCGCGACGCGCGAAAGCAGCAGGCTGGAAACCGCCATCAGCGCATCGACGTTTTGCGCGGTTTCGATGTTGCGCTTCCACGGCGTTTGGCCGGGGATGAAGTAATGGAACACGTCCGTCCCGTGCACGGTCAGCGCCACGGGAACGCCCAGCGCCCGCCCCAGCAGCCGCCCCGCGTGTCCTTCCCGCGGGAGCATGTGCGCGTGGATGATATCAAACGGCTTTTCGGCGTGCAGCTTTTTCGCAATCGGCAGCGCCGCGCGATACATCGGATATCCGCCCAGCAGCTTTTCGCCCACGTTGCCCAGCGTCAGGCAGCGCGGAAAGTAGACGGGAATTCCGTCGATAACGTCCCGCTTCGGCGTTTTCCTGTCCGTTTCGGCCAGCGCCGGGCGGAGAGCCTGCATCATCGGCATCGTGCCCACGCAGGAGATGACCGTTACGTCGTGCCCCTGCGCCTTCAGCGCCTTCGCCTGCTCGTGCACATAAAAGCAGTACGGCGAATTATCCGCCAGCCGGTGAATCATCATCAAAATCCGCATGCGGTCACCTCCTCTCCTTCAGTCAGCTTCGCTGACAGCTCCCTCGAAGAGGGAGCTCCCGATACAATTCCATCCACATGCCCGCGATCCGCGGCCACGCATATTCCTTCGCGCGCTCCACGCATCGCTTTGACCGCTCTGCATAGCCCTGCATGACGCGCCCGAGCGCCTGAGCCTGCGCCTGTACGTCGCCGCACGGCACGGCATACCCGACCTCGCCCTCCGGGAACTGGCCGTCAAAGCCCTGCCCCTTCGTATACAGCACGGGCACGCCTTGGCTCATCGCCTCCAGATAGACCATGCCGAACGTCTCCGCCGAGGATGGCACGAGCAGCACGTCGCAATCCGCGTAGAACGCCTTCATCGCGCCCATGCCCGATATGCGCCCCAGATAGCGATCCTTCATGTCCATCGCCGCGCAGAATTTCTCCTCGAGCGGGCCTTCTCCGCAGGCAACCATGATATCGCCCGCCGCATGCGCCGCGTTCAGCGCGTCGAGTGGATGCTTCCGTTCATTCATCAGCCCGGCAAAGCCTACGCGCACGGGGGCGCGCGGCGCAGTTCGGGGCGCGCCGTCCAGCCATGCGGGGTTGATGCCATTGGGAATAACGCGGATCTTTTCTTCCAGTTCAGTCCTTGCCGCGCCCGAAAACCAGCCGAGCGCCTTTTCCTTTGCCGCGCCGCCAAGGCAGACCACCCGCGCCGCGCCGCGCAGAATCCGCCGCGCCATCGGCCGCAGGTGCGGCTCGTATTTCCAAATCGCTTCCATGTCGCTGTATCGCAGCGTAACGACATACGGCAGGCCGCGCTTTTTCGCCAGCCGCGCAGCAATCGAACCGTCGGTAAACAGCGTGTGCGCGTGAATCAGCGTCACGCCCGACAGGTCGATCCGCTTTTCAATCGCCGGAACGCTCCTCTGCGCCTTGCGGAAGAAAAACAGCGCGTCGCTTTGCTTCACCGTCAGCGCGCGGACGGTCTTCACCCCGCGCGGCTCGTTTTTGTTCAGATCCGCCGCGCGCTTCTCCGGCACAAACACAACCTGTTCAAGTCCCTGCGCGTCCAGCGCTTCAAAAAGCTGCGGAAAGACGGTCGAACCGGCGAGGTTGCAGCAGATATGCAGCACGCTCACCGCTTGTCACCCGCCTTTTTC
>CAKTXH010000045.1 GCA_934630975.1 uncultured Clostridia bacterium
CTTCCTCCTGTTTGCAAATAAAAGCAGCCTCATCCACATGGGACGAGGCTGCTCGCGTTACCACCCAAATTGACGCCCGAAAGCGCCCGCTCGAAGCCGATGACGGGGCGAACCGTCCGCTCTTACTGAATTCGGAGCGGCCGCTGATGCGGGTGATCCCTCACGCCCCGCCCGGCCAAAATTCCACCAATCTTTCGGCTCTCTTTGCGGAAAAGGGCATGCGCGTCCCGCGTCATCGCGTTTCATATCAACGATATAATACCCGGTTTCGGGGAATTTGTAAAGAGGGAATTTCAAAAGAATCTCCAAATACGCATCTTGCCCCGTTCGACTTAAACGCAACGCGCGTAAAGCCCATGTCACAGCCCGAACGTATAAACCTTTTCGTAATTCATATTCATGGCGATATCGACGCTCACAGCGTGCTGATCGTACACACAGGACCACTGCGTGCTGCTTTTCTTCTCCTCGCTGACTTGTTGACTGACGGCTTCAAGAAGGTTCATCGCCAGATCACCGTTTTCAAAAATACCGCCGTTCGCGTCAAGCGTTTCGCGAAGAGTGGCATACCGATCCTCGCCCTTGCCAAAGTCATATTCGCCCGGCGTGAGTAAGAAATTCGTCGCTGCATCGTCCTGCACAACGCTCATTTCATCGTCGATATACTCGACAATAACGCTGCCGCCGTTCGCATCGGCGATGTGGAAATGATAGCAGCTATTCGCGGAAGCATGCATATCATATTGGGACAGCAGTTCAACCGCTTCCTCAACCGTCGCCGCACGGTCAAGCAGCAGGCGGATTGCAGATGTCGTCGTGATATCGACCTTATCAGTCTGCTGGTTAGTCGGGGTCGTCTTAATCTGCAAAACGCCGACCGCTAAGCCCTTTTCGTTCACGCCGTCCAGCGGCGCATACGGCGCGGCCAGAGTCATGATTCCCTTCACCAGAGAAGTCGGAAGGTTTTCGCTGTTGTATCCGATGTACGCCAGATTGACCATCGAAATGGAAGCATAGCCATCCTTCGGACGCGTCGTCACAAGCAGCGCCGGAGAATCGTACATATCAAAATTGCGCCCGAAAATCGGCGTTCCGTCTGCCAGCTTTGCAGCAAACGTCGAGCATCCCAAATTCGGCAAATCAAATTTCAGTGGAATCCCTTTAAGCACCTGCCTGACAATAAATTCGATCAGCTCGGTATCCGTAGAAGCGCCGATTTTCAGAAATCGATCCAGCGCATAGTCAGCCTTATATTCCATTGTGAACAGATTGGCATCGTCCTCTACGCGGTTCAAAGTCTTGAGCGTTGAAAATTCGCCGCCGAAAAAAGCGAAAAACACAATCGTCAGCGCGCCAAGCACCGCGAAGATTGCTTTGACTGCGCGAGCTGCTCCATGTTTCCAAGCGGTTTTGTTCTGTACCATGAAAGTAGTCTCCTTTTTAGTTCATTTAGTGAACTTTTTATCTGTTAGAAAGCCGGGATTGTTCATCCCGGCACAGTCTGCTGACAGCGCTCCATTCCATCCGAACTATTCGAGCAGGAAGCGCCTACGCAATTGGTTCACTTTTTTAACTTTCTTGGCTATCATACCGCATTTTCGGCTTGCCGTCAAGTGGTTTTCAATCATTCAATCCTCAAGCTTTCCAGTTTAAAGCCCTCCCGGGTGCTCAGCCCAAGCGCGCGGATGACGGCGCAGCCCTGAAACGGCGTGTTCGGGTACAGGAGCGCGGCCTGTTCCGGCAGGAGATCGTATACGTCGTCGTCGTCGATGATTTCGCCCGCGCCGTAAACGCCGAAGTAGACCCGATACAGCCCGCCGCCGAGCGTTTCCACCTCGCTCGTGCAGGCAAAGCCCAGCCCAATCGGCGCGCCCGGCTCCTGCATGTAATAATATGCGCCGTCATAATCAAAATCCGGCTGATCCAGCAGAATCAGCGGCCTGCCGAAATAGCGCAGCACCGTGTCGGTCACGCTGCTCTGCGCCAGCCGTTCGCCCCATTCGCCGGATTCCCACTTGTCGCGCCGATTCATCCACGCGTGCAGCACGGCGAAGCGCACAAGCTCCGCGTCCTCCGTCGAAGCCGCGTCATAGCGGCTCATGCCCGTTTCGGTGAAATTGGTGAGGAACAGATTGACGTTGTGGCGTTCTTCTTCCGAAATGGCGAACGGCGTGCCGCGCGCGGTCTGGTTTCCCAGATATTCCGCCTTCACAAAGCCCTGCGTATCCCCATATTCCACCCGCGCAAACCCGTTTCGCGCCGGATTCAGATAAATCACCTGCCCGCCCAGCGGGATGCGGGCAAGCTCGGTCGCCTGCCCGTTATCCGCTTCGCGCAGCGTGATGTATTCCTTGCAGTTTTCAACTGCGGCCTCGTCGCCGATGCGCATGGTTTCCGCCAGCGTCGGCATGGCCGCGGTCATCATCGCCGCCGTCAGCAGCGCAGCTATCCGCCTTTTCACATTCGCTTCCTCCCTGTATGGTCAGCTTGTTTCACTAAAGCCTATGATTTATATTCCGTTAAGATTCGCGGCGGATCGTTTTTCTCCTGCTGACCGCTTTCAAAAGCCCGCGCGGCGTTTTTCTCATTGCGTCAGCCCCAATTCGGCCGCCTCGCCCGGGTCTTCGCCGTCAAACATGATTTCCACCAGCTTATCGTACTCCGTCTGCCATTGCGTCACATCTTCATAGGCAAACGGTTCGCCGATATAGCAGACCTTCACTACGCCGTTCTCGGCGCGTCCGGCTCTGGCCGCCAGCTTATCGCCGCTCAAATCATCCGCAAACTGAATAGCGGCCTCCGCCATCAGTTTAAACGTGCCGTCCGCCTGCCATCGATACAGCTCCCAAATGCCCGTCGCCGCGCTGTCGTGCAGATAGTTGAGCACATAACGCTTTTCCGGGTAAAACTGCGCGCGGTAGAAGGACAGCCTTTCGAGTTCTTTATGATGAACGAACGTCCCCGCCGCCGGATCATAGACATAGTAGGATGCAAACCCGTCGGAAGCGCCCATCGAATTGAGGAGCGCCAAATCCGTGTAGCCGTCCATGTTCACATCGCAGGGATAGACCTCCTGCTCGCCCTCGTTGGTGTTTTCGGCGGTGAAGTTGAGGGTCTGGATTTCCTCGCCGTCCATCGTCACGCGGATATCGAACGCAGTCTCGCCATATTCGCCGCGGCCGATCACTTCGGCGGTGACAATGACCTCGTGGTCGTCCTCTTTGAAATTCAGCGTCTCCTTTTCAGCCGTCGCCGCCGCGCCGCAAAGCGCCAACGCCGCGCTCAGCATGCAAATCGCGATTTTCTTCATCGTCTTTCCTTCTTTCGTTCCGGGCTTTGCCCTTTGTTGGGGTTCGCCTTATAAACGATCAAGCAGGAGAAATTCTTCCCGATTTTTCGTTTTGTTTTTCATGATGGATTTGCCTTTTGACGCATCGCGCGATATAATGGAAGAACGTTTTTTGAGGGAGGTCGATTCCATGCAGGATTTATTTTCATCCAAGGAAGCTGCGCTCAGCCCGCTGGCCGACCGCATGCGCCCGCGGACGCTGGATGAATTCATCGGTCAGGGGCACATCGTCGGGCCGGGGCGGCTGCTGCGCCGTGCCATCGAGGCCGACCGCATGACCTCCTCCATCTTCTACGGCCCGCCGGGCTGCGGCAAAACGACGCTGGCCTCCATCATCGCGGGCACGACGCACTCCGCCTTCGTGCAGCTCAACGCCGTGACCAGCGGCGTGGCGGACGTGCGGCAGGTGATCAAAGAAGCACAGGACAGGCGCAGCCTGTACGGGCAGGCGACGTATCTGCTGCTGGACGAGTGCCACAGGTGGAGCAAGTCGCAGAGCGACAGCATCCTGCCCGCCATCGAGCGGGGCGTGGTGCGCTTCATCGGCTCGACGACGGAAAACCCGCTCGTCTCAATGACCCCGGCCATTGTGAGCCGGTGTCGCATCTTCCAGTTTTACCCGCTCGAGGAAGCGGATGTGATGCTCGCCATGCGCCGCGCGCTGGCGGACAAGGAACGCGGCTTCGGCAAAACCGCCGTGCAGATGGACGAGGACGCGATGCGCCACATTGCCCGAATCGCCAACGGCGACGTGCGCTCGGCGCTGGGCGCGCTGGAGCTGGCCGTATTAACGACCGAGCCGGGCGAAGACGGCGTGATTCACGTGACGATGGAGGTCGCGGAGGAATCCATCCAAAAGCCGGTCATCCGCTGCGACGAATCGCTGTATTACGACATGCTCTCCGCGTTCTGCAAGAGCCTGCGCGGCAGCGACGCGGACGCTGCGATGGCGTGGTTTGCGCGGCTGCTCTATGCGGGCGTCGATCCGCGGCTGATTGCGCGGCGGATTATCGCCCATGCGAGCGAGGACGTGGGGCTGGCGAACCCGACGGCGATGCTGCAAGCCGTCGCCGCGTCGCAGGCGCTCGAGGCGGTCGGCCTGCCGGAGGCGCGGCTGTCGATGGCGCAGGCGATCATCGCCATCTGCGAAAGCCCGAAATCCAACTCGGTGGTCATGGCGCTGGATCAATCCGTCGCGGATGCGGAAAAGGGCGGCTTCGGCCCTGTGCCGATCCATCTGCGGGATACGCACTACGCCGGGCACGAGCGGCTGGGTAGCGGCGCGCAGTACAAATATCCGCACGATTTCCCCGGCCACTGGGTCAAGCAGGATTACATGCCGCCGGAGGTCAAGGGGCGGCGCTACTACGTTCCCTCCGATCAGGGGCAGGAGCTGAAGCTGCGCGAGCGCCGCAAGCTGCGCGGCATAATCGACCCCTAAAGATGCGAGGGATGCATTGACAGGGCTTTTTTGCTTTGTTATAATAATCCTGTTGATTGAAACCGTTTTCTCCTTTTGCTTGGAGAAACGTCTCACGCAGAACAAAGGAAAAGAGGTTCCTCCCATGAAACGCCGGATTTCTCTCGTCTTTCTGTCGATGCTTCTGCTCTTTGCGGCGCTTCTCCCCGCGCAGGCCAGCGCGGCCGGGAAAACGGCGGCCGTCTCCCAAATCGAATGTCTCCAGATGCGCAACGATCGTTTTAACGCAGGCGACGCGCTCAAACAGCGGGGGCTGAACATCGTGGAAACGGCCAACGCCCGCATCGAAACCATCATCGCGCAATCCTGCCGAATGGCCGAGCGCGCCGAGAGCGACGCCGAGGTTCGCGCCATCATCTTTTCGATGCTCTCGCGCACGCAGGCCGTTTCCAACGCGGCCCGAGCGGCTGCCGCGCTCTGCGGGGTCAGGACCGTCTGCGAATATGTGACGGTCGAAATCGGCGGCTATACCGTCAAGGTTGATCCCATCCGCGTCATCTCCGTTTAAGGCGCATGCAAAGGGGGCTGCTGCTGCAGCTCTTTTCTTTTGCTTTGCGATTTTCCGTTTCATGGTTTGAAGGAGGATTTTTCGGTTTGAAAAACCTGTTTGTCTCCCGCGCGGGCGAATCCCTGATCAACGTGACCCAAAACCGCAATTCTTACCGCCTGCTCGCCAATTTCGACGGCACGAACGTCATCCTGCTGCAAATCGGCGCGGGTTCCGTCGTCTGGCTCACGCCCGACCCGTCCAGACCGGCCTATCTGGAATATTACACGCTGCTTTCGGGCGCGCTGACGCTGCACAACGATCAGGAAGCGGATCAGGATCTCTGCCCCGGCGATTCGTTTTACACCACCGGCATCGACCACGACGTTTCCATCACGCCCAAGACGGATGTGCGGCTGCTCTGCTTCACCTCCCAGCCGATTTTCGATGATTTCATGGGGTTCGTCAACGACCTCAACGACCTGAACACGCAGATTGACCAAAAGGATCACTATACCTACAACCACAGCCGCCGCGTCATGCGCTTCACGGAGGCGCTCTGCCAGCAGATGCATATTTCCCCGGAGACGACGCACACGCTGCTGCTCGCCGCGCTGTATCACGACGTGGGCAAATGCTACCAGCCGACGGAGATCCTCTCCAAGCCGGGGCGGCTGACAGATGCGGAATACGCCGCCATGAAGCGTCACCCCATCGACAGCTGCAACCTGCTTTCCACCCGCTTTCCCAAGGCCGTCGCCCAGATTGCGCGCGGCCACCATGAGCGGCTGGACGGCAGCGGCTATCCCGACGGGCTGACGGCCGACCAAATGACGCTGGAAGTCCGCATCCTCTCCGTCGCGGACACGTTCGACGCGATGACCTCCGACCGCCCGTATAAAAAGGGCATCCCGACGCGCCGCGCCATTGCCGAACTTCTGACGCTGACGCATCAATATGACGCGCAGGTGCTCGCCGCGATGAAGGCCGTCGTCGAAAGCGGCGCGGCGGATCGAATCTGCCGCCTTGGCCTTGAGGAGAAGCGATGATTGTCTATTTTGCGCCGCTGGAAGGCGTGACGGACGCGGTTTTCCGCCGGATTCACCGCGAATGTTTCTCCGGCGTGGCCGAATATTTCATTCCCTTCGTCAGCCCGACGCAGAACCTCGCGTTCACAAACCGGGATCTTTCCATCCTCGCGCCGGGAAACGGCTTCGGCGTGCCGCAGCTGCTCTGCAAGGACGCATCCCTCTTTCTCTGGGCGGCGCAGGCGCTTGGCGGCATGGGCTTTGAGTCGGTCAATCTGAACCTCGGCTGTCCCTCCGGCACGGTGACGGCCAAGGGCAAAGGCTCGGGGCTGCTGGCGGATGTACCCGCGCTCGAGCGGCTGCTGGACGGGGTTTTCGGCCGTTCGCCGCTCCCTGTTTCCATCAAGACACGCATCGGCTACGCCCAGCCGGAGGAATTCGACCGCCTGCTGGACGTCTTCGCGCGCTACCCCATTCAGGAGCTGATCATCCACCCGCGCACACGCACGGAGTTTTACAAGGGCACGCCGCACCGGGAAGCCTACGCCAAAGCGCATGCGGCGCTTGACATGCCGCTGTGCTACAACGGCGATTTGTTCAGCGAAGCGGACTGCCGCGAGCTGATGCGGCAGTTTCCAGGCACACATGCGCTGATGCTCGGGCGCGGGCTGATTGCCAACCCCGCTTTGGCGCAGTCGCTCGGCGGCGGCGCGGCGCTGAGCAAGACTTCCCTCCGCGCGTTCCACGACAAGCTGCTGGAAGCCTACCAAGCCCAATACCCGCCGCACGTCGCGCTCGGGCGCATGCGGGAAATCGCCAAGCACTTTGTCTGCTGCTTTGACACGCCGGAAAAGCCGCGCAAGGCCATTCGCAAAGCCAGCCGCATCGAGGCGTATCAGGACGCCATCGACTGCCTGTTTGCGGAGCATGAATTGAATGAAAATCCGCAGTTTATAGCGGAATGACTCCTTCCGTCTGCCTTCCTCGAATAGGAAGGTTTATTTTATTATATGTGTTTTTCAAAGAGTGTTTCTTAATACGTGATGTTTTGAGTACAATAACAGAAATAATAAAAAGGCCTCCCTCTTCGAGGGAGGTGTCTGCCGAAGGCAGACGGAAGGAGTCAATTTTCTTTCCCCATCTGCCGATACGCCGTGCACAGCATGGTGATATAGCAGGCCAGACCGCCGACGATGTTGGAAATCGGTTCGGCGAGGAACACGCCGGTCGTGCCGAAACCGATGGAAGGCAGCAGCAGCGTCAGCGGCACGACGATGACCACCTTGCGCAGCAGGGAGAACGTAATCGCGTATTTCGCCCAGCCCAGCGACTGGAAGACGCTCTGGCCGCAGAACTGAAAGCTCTGGAAGAAGAAGCCCGCGAAATACACGCGCAGCATCCGCACGCTGGCCTCGACCATCGCCTCGTCCGGCGTAAAGATCCGGCAGAGCAGCCGCGGCTGGAACATCGAAAACAGCCACGCGGCGAGCGTGTAAATCATCGCCGCGGCGGACATGAACCGAATTCCCTCGCGCACGCGCTGCATCTGCCGCGCGCCGTAGTTGTAACTGAGCACCGGGCGCGCGCCTTCGGTGATGCCGCTGGCCGGCAGGGTGAAAACGTCGCGGATGGAGTTGATCACCGTCATCACGCCGACGTACAAATCGCCGCCGTGGATGGAGAGCATCTTGTTGCAGGCGACCTGCACCAGCGAATTGGTGAACTTCATGATGAAGCCGACCACGCCGAGGCTCAGAATATCCTTGAGCAGGAAAGGATAAACCCGCGCTTCGCGCCGCCGCAGCGGCAGGATGGATTTCGGCCCGGTGAGGAAGCGCAGCACCCAGATGCAGCTGGCCGCCTGACTGATGACCGTCGCCACGGCCGCGCCCGTCACGCCCATGTCGAACACATAGATAAACAGCGGATCGAGCACCAGATTCATCGCCGCGCCGAGCACCGTGGTCATCATGCCGACCTTTGGGCGGCCCTGCGCGTTGATGAACGGGTTCAGGCCCGTGGCCAGCATGGTGAACGGCGTGCCCAGCAGGTACACCTTCAAATACGCATCCGCGAAGACGAACGAATCCTCGCTCGCGCCGAAGAGGAAGAGCAGCGGCCGCTTGAGCAGGTAGCAAAGCGCCATCAGCGCCAGCGACGAGCCGAGCAGCAGCGAAAACACCGTGCCCTGAATTTGCAGCGCGCGCTCCTCGTCCTTCCGCCCTCTGGCCATCGCGAAAATCGGCGCGCCGCCCGAGCTGTACAGGCTGGTGAACGCCGCCACGATGGAAACCACTGGGAAGATCAGCCCCACGCCGGTCAGCGCCAGCGTGTTGCCATCCGGCAGGTGCCCCAAAAAGATACGATCCACAATGTTATAGAGGAGCTGCACAATTTCGGCCAAACTCAAGGGAATGGCCTGCGCCATGATCCGCGAGCCGACGCTGCCCTGCGAAAAATCCGCCGTGTTCTGCTTGTTCAAGGGAAAATGCCTCCAGCTTTCGTGTTTTTTTCGATGCCTTTTTCTGCATGATAGCACGAATTTTCCCCGCGCGCAAGATCAGATTGCGTCCGCCGGAATCTCCGGCCGCGCGCCGTCCGGCGTGGCGATTTCCCACGCGTCCCCCGCGCGGCGATACGCGCCGTCTATCCCGAGCGCGGGCAGCTCAATTTCGTCGCTCGTCCGCCCGTCGGCGGCATAGAGATAGACGTGCTCTTCGTGCTTATACGACAGCCCGAAGGAGGCGTAGAGCGCCGTGCCCTTCGCCCCGTGCTTGCCCGCCAGATACACCGTCAGGCTCTCGCCGGGCGCAAGCGTCGTCCCGCGCTCAAAGACGTATTTCACCTTGTACGCGCGGTCGGCCAGTCCCCAGCCCTCCAAATCCGCCGTCTCGTCGGCGAAGCTGGTCAGCGTAATCCAGCCCATCGCATAGCCGTCGGCGTTGATCTGCGTGCTGTGCGGCACGATCTCCGTCAGGCGGATATCTGGCAGGGGCGCGTTTTCCTCGTGCGTCTCGTTCGCCGTCAGCAGCACAACCGCCGCAATCAGCAGAATAAACAGGCCGATCAACCCGAGATTTTTCCTGTTCATGTTCTTCTCCCCTCGTATGGCGCATTTCCCCCATATTCTTCCATATAAACGAATCAGCCGCGGCTTTTCATGCCTGCGGCTGACTTTTTCATGCGTTTTTCGCGATTTCGATCAATTCCTCAAACGTCTTTTTCGTCTCTTCGGGCGAAAGCACCTTGCTTTCCAGCAGATCCCGCATGAAAAACTCCTTGTATTTCCGGCTGAATTCCTGCTGGGTAATCAGCGCTTCGGCATGCGCGCCGGAAAAGTCGTAATCCGTATCGGCCATGGTGATCATCGTCCCCATGCCTTCGTACAGACAGATTTCCGTGCGCGGCTGATGGTAGCCCGGCTTGAAGAAATAGATGCAGAAATACGGGTTCGTTTCGTTCTGCTCTTTCAGGTGCGTCAAAATCGCGACGCGCTCTGCCGGCGTAAACGGGCGGATGGCGAAAAAGTGGTCGCTCTCCCGCCCGGTTTTCGCGAACTGCTCCATCGCCTGCCGGGAGAAAATGGTGTGCGTCGGGCGGCGCTTTTCAAAATAGTTGTCAAACCGCTTCTGGTGCACCTTGTAAAACTGGCCGATCATCGCGTCGAGCGTCTCGCCCTGCGCAAATCCCTGCTCGGCAAAGCCGTCGCGCGCCGGGCCGACCAACACCTCGGGCGCAATGAAGTTGATGGGCACGTCGAGCTTGATATCGTAAATGCTGCGCCCGTGTTCCAGCCGCATGAAATTCTTCGTATAGGCCAGATAATCCTCCGGCGAATCGTTCAGCTCAAAGCTGCTCTTGAGCGGGTGCATCTTCGGCCTGTCGTCGTGCATCATCCGTTCCAGAACGGCGACGTTGCGTTCATCCGAAAGCCCGATGGAAATCATCCGCCGCGGGTCGATCATCACGACCATATACACGCGCTTCTGCCCCTGCGCGTCCTCGCAGTGGGCGGCAATCGTGTTGCAGCGGTAGACCTGCTCCCGCTGGGCGTTGAACATGTTTTCGTCGATGCAGTAGCCCTCGTAGGCGGGCAGATAGAGCACCGGCTGAATCGCGGAAACGCAACTGATGATCTCGTCCCCGCCGGTATACATGTAGTGCTCGATGCTCATTTCGCAATCCGCCCCGGCGAACGCGGCGGCGATGCGCTCGAACACCGCGCGGTAGCAGCAGCCGGTGATGACGAAATGCACGCGCTTCTGTTCGGCGGCCAGCAGCTCCATGCTCTCGCGCAGCGTCGTCACCGAACCGTCCAGACTGCGATCCACGCGGAAAGGATCATCCGCCGCGGCCTGCTGGTCCACGTCGCCGAGCAGCCGGTGCATCGCCTGGTTGGTCATGTAGCCCGCCGGGCCGAAGCGGCTCACCTCCAGCGCCCTTTCCAGCTCGCGCTCCTCTTTCGCAGTCAGATTCAGGCAGCCGCTTTCCTTCAGGCTTTCAAAAAAAGCCGCCTGCACCGCCGGGCCGCCGGTATCATCCAAAATGCGGAACATGCTGTTCCGGCTCTTCTGTTCCATCATCCGGGACAGCGCAGAAGCGGAAATTTTCCGCGCGTTGAGCATTTTTTTGAGGCATTGGCCGAAGGTGAGCAGGGGCTGGGCCGCGGGCGCTGCTTTCATGGTTTCCTCCTGAGGGGCGTACTTTGGTAAGAAATATTATACCCGATGTTCCTGCGCAAATCAACGCGCAGGGGCGCAAATAACGGACGGCGCATTTCCTAAAAAATGTAGGAAATGAACCGTCCGTTTCCCTGTTACTGTGCGCAGCGGCGCACAATTTCCGCCATCTGCGCCCAGTTTTCCTCCATGCAGCGCACCAGTTTGAACTGCGTGCGCGCGCGGTCGAGGTTGTGCCCCTCGCGGTGAACGCGGAAATACTTGTCCCCGTTCAGGTAATCGGCCAGAAAGCGCATGCCACATTCCAGCGTCATCAGCTTCGCGCCCATCGGCAGCAGCTCGATTTCGCGCGCGCCGAGCGCCTGCCCGGCCTCCTTCAAAAAGCCGCGGGTGAACGCCTCGAACATCGGCAGAGAGAGCTGCACGCGGCTCAGATCCGGCTCGTCCTCCGGCGCGGTGCTCGCGCCGAAGCGGATGGAATCGCCGAAGTCATACGCCGCCAGCCCGGGCATCACCGTGTCCAGATCAATCACGCACACGCCGCGCCCGGTTTGGGCGTCCAGCAGCACGTTGTTCAGCTTGGTGTCGTTGTGGGTGACGCGCAGCGGGATTTCGCCGCACTCCAGCGCATCCAGCAGGGTATGCACCTCCCGCTCGTATTGCCGGCAAAACGCGATTTCCCCGCTCACATTGCCCAGCCGCCCGGCCTCGTCGCGGGCAATCGCGTCTTCAAGCTGGCGGTAGCGCGCCGGGGTGTTGTGGAAGTCGTGGATCGTCTCATGCAGCGAATCCGCCGGGAAATCGCCCATCTGCCGCTGGAACTTGCCGAACGCCTCGCCCGAAAGTTCGAAAAGCTCCGGCGTATCCGGCAGGTCGCGGGAGATCGTTTCCTCGATGAACAGATACATGCGCCACAGGCCGCCCTGCTCGTCGTAGGCAAAATGCTCGTTCCGATGCGTCTTCACAAGGGTCAGCGTCTCGCGCTCCGGGTCGCCGCCCTCCCGCTCGATCTGCCCCTTGAGGAACGCGGTCACGCGCTCGATGTTTTCAATCACGTCCTCCGGCCTGGGGAAAACGTAGTTGTTGACGCGCTGGAGAATAAAGCGCTTCTCCCCCGCCGCGACCAGATAGGTTTCGTTGATATGGCCGTTGCCGTAAGGCTCGGCCGTCCACGCGCCGTCGGGAATATCGAACTGCATGACGACGCTTTCAATATACTGATTCATGTTGTTTACCCTTCTTTTGTTTTAGCCTTTCACGCCGCCGGAGGTCAGGCCCTCGGCCAGATGCTTTTCAATGCACATAAACAGGATGATCACCGGGATGGTCGCCAGCAGCGCCGCCGCGAAGAGATACTGCCACTCGATCATGTTAAACGAGCTGAACTGGGTGATGCCCACGGTAATCGGCTTGTTCGCCGGGGTGGAAATGAGCACGGTGGAAATCGTATATTCGTTCCACGAGTTGATGAACACGAAGATGAGCGTCGTCACAATGCCCGGCGCGGCCATCGGCAGCAGGATGTGCCAGAGCGCGCCGATGGTGTTGCAGCCGTCGATGCAGGCGGCCTGCTCCATCTCCGGGGAGATCGAAACGAACGTGCCGCGCAGCAGCCAGATGGCAAACGCCTGATTGAACGCCGCGTTGATGAGCATCAGGCCCAAAATCGTATCGTTCAGGTGCAGCGTGTTCATCAGTTGGGAAATGCCGACCAGCAGCACCACCGGAGAGAACATCTGGCTCATGATCACAAAGCCCAGGAACAAGTTGCGCCCCTTAAAGTTCATGCGCGCCATCGCGTAAGCCGCCGGGATGCCGCAGAGCATCGCAATCGCCGTCGCGCCGGTGGAAAGCATGATGGAGTTGAGCAGGAAGCGCAGAACGCCGCGGTCGCAGATATCCTTGAGGTTGCTCCAAATCCACTTCGTCGGCAGCATGTGCAGGAAGTACATATCCGTCGTCTCCGCGTTGCTGCGGAAGCCGGTGATCAGCATCACGTAGAACGGATAGAGGATGAAGACGCACAGCGCAATCACGAACAGATACAGCCCGCCGCGCGCGAGCGTCTTTTTGATCTCGCCGCAGCGCAGGCTCGTAATCGCGCACAGCAGCAGGAACAGCGCCGCGAACGCGACCCAGATTGCCCAGTTGGTTTTGACCGTCAGCCCGCCGAGCAGATCCATCAGGTTTTCGCCCGCCTGCCCGTCGTAGAGGAACGCGTTCAACTGAGCCAGCAGTGCGTCGTTTTGAATGTGCCCGCCGACCAGCAGATCCACCTGCCGGGAGAACGTGTAGTTGATGGCGCGCACGAACGCCGGAACGCAGAACCACGCAATCAGCGCGAACACGCCCGCCGCCAGATACAGCCGGTTGGCCGTCTGGGGCAGTTTTTCGCGCGGCAGAGCCAACGTTTTGCGGCTCGCGCACAGCAGCAGCGCGAGCGAAACCGCCATCGAGCCGATCAGCAGGCGCATCACGTTCGCCGTGCCGACGCCCGACATGCCCTTGCCGTAACCGACGCCATGCAGCAGGAAATCCACCCCGTTGCGGCGGATGGTTTCCTTCACCGTGAACGTGACCATCGACGTGGTCACGCCCTTGGAATTGACGCGTTCGGTCACGCTCTCTTCGATCACCGCGCCCTCGTACTGCGCCGCGACGGCCTCGACCTCCGCGCGCGCCTCGAGGTATTTTTCATCCCCGACAAACGTGTTCGCGCTGCGTTTGACGTAGATGTTCGTTTCAAAGAAGGCCAGCGGCAGGGTCAGAATCGCCAGCGTGATGATCATGCAGTTGATGCAGATGAGCAGGGCGGTTTGGTTTTTCTTTTTCATCACGCCTGATCCTCCTTCCGCAGCGAAATCATCATATACAGCCCCGCCACCGCGCAGAGGATCAGGAAACCGATGACGGAAAGCGCCGTCGCCGGGCCTTTCTTCTGGTCGTAGAACGCCAGCATGTACAGATACGTGATGAGCGTATCGGTTTTATTGGCCGGCGCGCCCTTGGTGATGGTGTAAATAATCGGGAAGGAGTTGAACACGTAGATCACGTTGAGCACCGTGCTCACCGTCAGCGACGGGCGCACCAGCGGGATGGTGATGTTCGTCAGCTTCTGCCACCAGGATGCGCCGTCCACCGTTGCGGCCTCGTAATACGCCGCGTCGATGGATTGCAGGCCGGAGAGCACGCAGAAGGTGACGAACGGGATCGTGACGAAAATGCCCACGCCGCACTCCCATGCGAATTCAATCTGGTACGTCGCGCGCCAGTTGACCGCGTCCTGAATGATGCCCAGGTTGAGCAGCACATTGTTCAGGTTGCCGTATTCGTATTTGATGATGTAATTCCACACGGAAGCCTGAATGACCAGCGAGGTCGCCCACGGGAAAACGACAACCGAGCGCGCCAGCTTGCGGCCGCGGAATTTCTGGTTGAGCGTCATCGCGACGATGAAGCCCAGCAGCGTAGACAGGCCGACGACCGAAACCACCCACACCACCGTGTTAAGCATCACCGTGCCGAACACCGGCGCGGAAACGGCCTCCTTGAAATTCTCAAAGCCGATAAAGCCGCCGACGATGCCCGCCTTGGAGATTTCGCTGAACGCGAGTTTAAAGACGATGCCGATTGGAAAGACGACGAAAATCGTCATCAGCAGGATGCTCGGCAGCAGCCAGACGTATGGCTCCCATTTGTGACGCACGAGAACGGAATTCACTTGGTTTACCTCCTTGTGGTGTATAAAACCCTTCCACCGCTCACGCGGTCCCCCTCCCCTTAAAAGGGGAGGTTCGGGGCTTATTTACCATCTTACAAGTATCTTCATGCAGCCTTGCGATCAATGAAAGAGCTGCTTTTTTTCTCTGAAAGAAACGCTTTTCTCTGAAACCTCCCCTTTTAAGGGGAGGGGGACCATCCGCAGATGGTGGAAGGGTGATTCTCATAAAGGCCGAAAAGAAGGGGGTCGGATTTTCCAACCCCCTTCCTTCGTCGGTTTGCTTTCGTCAATCCGGGTTTGGCTTTACTTGGCCACCTTCGCCTGAAGTTCGTCGAGCAGCGTCTTCACGTCGCCGCCGGTCAACGCATTCTGCTCAGCAGCCGCCGTGCCCTGCTTCACTTCGATCCACTCGGTCTTGGCGGTCGGGTAGAACTTGCAGTTGTTGAGCACGTTCAGCCAGCCCGCGAATACCGGGTCAGCCTCGGCCATCGACTCCGCCACGGAGCTGACGGCGGGCAGGAAGTCTTCCATCGTGACCCAGCCGGTGTAATTCTCCTTGTCATAGTAGAAGGAGAGGAACTTGCCGATGGCCTCGTTGCGGGCGGCCTGATCCGGCGCGCTGTCGTCCTTGAACGCCATGAAGCGATCCATCACGCCGACGGCGCTGGAGGACTTGCCCTCGTTATGCGGGATATCGGCCACGCCGTAGTTCACGTCGGTGTAGCCCTTCGTGGCGATGTACGTCGGCACAGAGTTCGGGGCGATGACCATCGCCAGCTTGCCCGCGCCGAACATATCCTGAAGATCGTAACGGGTCTGGGTCGCCGGGTTCGGGTTGGTGTAGCCCTTGTTGTACAGATCAATCGCGAATTCAATCGCTTCGACGTTCTCGTCGGAGTTGATCGTCCAGTTGCCCTCGTCATCGACGAAGCCGCCGTCGTTGCCCCAGACGTAGTACGCGAACGCAGCCTGACCTTCGTCCGTGGTCATGTCGATGCCCCACGGATACACGTCGCCGCCGTAGTAATCCAGCAGCGCCTGGCAGGCGTCTTCCAGCTCGGCCCAGGTCGTCGGCACTTCGACGCCGGCCTCTTCGAGCAGATCCGCGTTGTAATACAGCGCGCGGGCGGAAGCCAGAATCGGCACGGCCCACAGGGTGCCGTCCATCACGGACTGGTCAATGAACGCCGGGAAGAAGTCGTCAAGCAGCTCTTGCGGGCAGTAATCCTGCACCGGCAGGAGCAGACCCTCGTTGGCGTAATCCGCAAAGGAGTCGATGTTGAGGATATCCGGCGCATTGTTGTTGCTGATGCGCGTGGAAACCACGGTATACACGTCGTTCCAGGAGACGACCTCGAGGTTCAGCTTGATGCCGGGGTTCGCTTCTTCAAACTTCTTGACGAAGCTGGTGCCGTCCATGCCAGTGCCGGTAAACCAGTCGTTCGTTTGGGTGCCGTACTGGCAGATGATGACGTCCAGCGTAATATCCTCGGCCATACCGATGGCCGCGCAGGAAATCAGCATCGCGAGCGCCAGCATCAGGGTCGCAAACTTCTTCATGAGATATCCTCCTCTGTCGGGCAACGCCCTTTGTTGAATTCATTATAAACGGCGTGCAAAAAATTGTAAAGAATGTTCTGCTATTTTTTTATCTTCTTTGTTTTCTTCCGTCTTTTTCCGTTCTTTTCTCAATTTGTAGGACATTTTTCTTAAAAAACAAATCCGTTCGGGAATCTTCACGCCCCGTGCGTCATCGTCTCATGAATCAGGGTCAGCGCCTCCCGAAGCGCCCCGGCCTCCATCTGCCCCGGCGCGCTCGCCCGCCCCGCCGTGCCGAAACTCAGGCAGCTTCCCATCGCCTCCGCGCAGATTCGCGTGGACATGCCCATTTCGCCCATCGAAATCGCGATGACCGGCTGGGCCAGCTCGTCGTCCGCCTGCGCGCAGGCCGCCGTCAGCGCCACAACGTCCCGCCGCGATTGCGGCATGACCGCGATTTTGCATACGTCCGCGCCCAGCGCCGCCATTTTGTGAAGCCGCGCGGCCATTTCTTCCGCCTTCGGGGTCTTTTCAAAGTCGTGGAACGAGCCGATTACCGGCACGCCCGCCTCGTGCGCCGCCCGCGCAATGCGCGCAAAGGCCGCCTCGCCGACGCTCAGCTCCACATCCAGCGCGTCGCAGAGCCGCTCCCGCGCCAGCGTAACCAGCAGCGTCTCATACCGCGCCGCATCCGCATCGCCCGCGCCGCCGTCGCGCGCTGTGCGCATCGTCGCCAAAACCGCCGTCCCCTGCGCCGCTTCGCGAACGGCCTTGCAGGCTTCCAAAATCCTGCCCTCGTCCATCTCGGGCGAAACGCTGTCCAGCCGCAGCTCGATCAAATCCGCCTGCGCCCGCGCCGCTTCCGCCGCCGCGCTCAACACCCGCTCGTCCGCGCCCATCACCGGCACGCAGATTTTAGGCATGCCCTCGCCCAGCGCCACGCCCGGAAGCTTTACCGCTTTTTTTTGCATGTTTCTCGCCGCCTTTGCTTCAGCTTGTTGACATAAGCAGACTTGAATGGAATAGCAGAATCAGGAAATTCAGCGATTCTTTCATTTGAGGAAAGCAGTCTGTTTGCTTTTCCGCCGCCTATTGTATCAAATTTTCCAGCGCTTGACAAGAAAACCCGAAGCCGATATAATGTAGATTACGCGGATATGGTGGAATGGCAGACACCGGGGACTTAAAATCCCCTGCCTCACGGCGTGCGGGTTCGACCCCCGCTATC
>CAKTXH010000046.1 GCA_934630975.1 uncultured Clostridia bacterium
CCAAAGCCGTCCTTCATGGAAAGCACGAGCTTCATAAACGCGTCGAAATTGTTGAAATACCTCATGAAAGCCTCCGGGAAAGTGAATTTGGAAAGGAGCAACTGCACGAAGAAGCTGTCAAGCCTAAACCCATCTTTCAAGAAGCATTACGCTGAGCATTTTGGAATATGGGGCTTTGCCCCATCGCCCCACCAAAGGGCTTTCCGAGCGTTTACGGCGCCCGTTTGGCGCATCGCCCTTTGGAAACCTTCGGGTGAAAACACTGAGTTTGTTTGCTTGAAAGAATGGATTTCAACCTGACAGCCTTTTGAATTTTAGCGGGTCTTACTGCGCGTACTTGGAAACCAGCGTGATGTCGTTGGCGAACCACTTGGCGCGGATGGTATCCAGCGTGCCGTCGTTCGCCATGTCGATGAGCTGCTGGCTCACGGCGTCGGCCAGCGTCTGCTCGCCCTTGCGGAAGGCAATGCCGTATTCCTCGGCTTCCAGCACCTCGGGCAGCACGGTGAACATCGTCGGGTCGTCCTGCTGGGCGATGTAGTAGTTGCCGACCACGGAGTCGATCAGCAGCACGTCGATGCCGCCGAGCTTGAGATCCATCAGCGCGGTCACGAAGTCGTCATACAGCTGCGGCTCGCCGATGGCGGCCAGCAAATCGGGGTTCGCGTTCAGCACGTCCACCGAGCTGGAACCGGCCTGCGTGCCGAGCACCTTGCCGGTGAGATCCGCCTCGGAGGCGATGCCGGAATCGGTGCGCACGACGAGAATCTGCTCGTTGGCCAGATACGGAATGGAGAAGGTCATCTGCTCGATGCGCTCCGGGGTCATCGTCAGGCCCGACCAGATGCAGTCGATGTTCTTGCCGGAAAGCTCCAGCTCCTTGGAATCCCACGCAATCGGCTGGAGGACAAGCTCCACGCCCAGGCGGCTGGTGACTTCCTTCGCCAGATCAATGTCGAAGCCGACGTATTCGCCGTTTTCATCGACAAAGCCCATCGGCGGGTATTCCTCGTCAAAGCCCATCACGAAGGTGCCCTTTGCCTTGAGATCATCAAGGCCGGTATCTTCCGCCAGCGCGGCGGCGAAGCAGAGAGTCATGACGGCGGCCAGCAGAGCGGCAAGCATCTTTTTCATAAGGGGTTGCTCCTTTCCTGATATCCGGCGGTGTGTGCCGGCGGTTCACTTTAATGCGCTATCGCTTTAACGTGATAAAGCATACCATAGGAACGGAGGTTTGTCAACGGGGTTTTGAAAACTTTTTTTGAGGATTTATTTGCCCCGGGTTGCGACCCTGAACCCGGGGTTATTATAGAAGCAGCTTAAAGCTGGAAACCGAAGGGTTATAGGGGCGACCGGAAAGCCCCTATGTGAAATCGGCAGCAAAACCGAAGGTTTTGACTGGCGCGTTACTCGAAAAGAGCCAGAAAGCAGGCCAGTTTTCAACACCCAAGGATAAACTGTGGATAAAAAAGCCGACGCCGTTTTGCAGCGCCGGGTGGAAAGTGCTGGGGTTTAGGGCAAAGCCCCAACGTATTTATTTCTCGGTGATGATCTTCTTCAAATCGGCAATCGAACTCTTCATATCCGAAGAGGTATCGAGCATCTTGGTTACCTTGTCGCAGGAGTTGATGATCGTCGAGTGGTCGCGGCCAAACGCGTCGCCGATGCGCGGCAGGCTCAGCCCGGTCATCTCGCGCGTCAGATAGACGGCGACGTGGCGCGCCAGCGCGATTTCCTTCTTGCGGGAATCGCCGCGCAGCATATCCGCGCTCAGGCTGTAATAATCGGCCACGCAGTCGATGATCAATTCCGGCGTGATGCGCTTGGGATCGCGGACAACAGCGATATCGTGCAGCGCGTGGGAGATAACCTCCTCGTTGATTTCGCAGTGGTTCAGCTTGGCGTAGGCGTTCACGCGGGTCAGCGAGCCTTCCAGCTCACGGATGTTGCTCTCGATGCGCCCGGCGATCAGTTCCAGCATTTCGTCGCTGATTTCAATGCCCTCGTTTTCGGCCTTCTTGCGCAGGATGGCGATTCGGGTATCGAAATCCGGCTTTTGAATATCGGCGATCAGGCCCCACTCAAAGCGGCTGCGCAGGCGCTCTTCCAGGCGGGCGATTTCGCGCGGCGGTTTATCGGAGGAGATGATGATCTGCTTGCCCGCGCTGTGCAGCGCGTTGAAGGTGTGGAAAAATTCCTCCTGCGTGGAATCGCGCCCGGCGATGAACTGGATATCGTCCAGCATCAGCACGTCGACGTTGCGGAAACGGTTGCGGAATTCCACGTTCTTGTTGTTTTTGATGGCCGCGACCAGCTCGTTGGTGAACATCTCGCTGGGCAGGTAGAGCATGCGCATGTTCGGGAAATGATCCTGAATGAAATGGCCGATGGCGTGCATCAGGTGCGTCTTGCCCAGACCGACGCCGCCGTAGAGGAACAGCGGGTTATAGGCCATGCCCGGCTGCTCGGCGACGGCCAGCGCCGCGGCGTGCGCAAAGCGGTTGGACGAGCCGACGACGAACGTGTCGAACGTCGATTTCGGGTTGAACATGTTGATGCCCTGCATTGCCGGGGCGTCTTCCTTCTTCTGGCGCTCCTGCCACTCGATGCGCTCCTTGACGCTCATCAGCTCGATGGTCATTTCGCGCCCGGCGGCCTGGCTCACCGCTTCGGTGATCATCGGCAGATAGCGCGCGCGGATGGTCTTTTCGTTAAAATCGCTGATGACTTCCAGCGCGAGCTTGTCGTCCACCACATACACGGGCTTGAGCGGCTGCTCGATCCACGTGGTATAGGAAACGTTGGCCAGCTCTTCGCGCATCAGCGCCTTGGCCTTATCCCATAATTCGATATGATCCATGCCGGAAACCTCCGTATCTTCTGCGGCGCGCGGCGGCCGCTTTCCCACAATCTGTACACATATCCCTGTGGATATACTGTGGATATCCACAACGCTTTCCACAGCTTGTGGAAAGATAGACTCCGCCTGTGGATAACTTTTCTTAACAGCTTTCCTATCATATCAAAAAAAAGCCCTGTTTTCAAGGCTTTTTTGGCAAGCGTTTAAAAGAAAGAAAATGCAGTTTTCCATCGGCGGCTCTGCCGGGCAAAACCGTGTTATCCACAATATGCTGTGGTCGCTGTCGATAACTGACCACAATTTTCGCGCGCGAATGGGCGAATTCCGTCATTTTCGTGTGAAAAAATGTCAAAAACCGTTTTTTAACAATTTGTTAAATGTAGCCTCCGTCCACGCCTAAAACCTGCCCGGTGACGAAGGAAGCCGCGTCCGAGAGCAGGAACGCGCAGGCTCCCGCTACGTCCTGCGGCGTGCCGAGGCGGCAAAGCGGCGTTTCCTCCGCCAGCGCGGCCTTGGTTTCGTCGCTGTGCTCGTCCATCATGCGGGTGTCGATCACGCCGGGCGCGATGCAGTTGACGCGCACGCCGCTCGGGCCAAGCTCTTTGGCCAGCGCGCGGGTCAGGCCGATCACGGCGGCTTTGCTCGCGGAATAGGCGACCTCGCACGACGCGCCGACGCGCCCCCACATGCTGGAAACCGTCACAATCGCGCCTTCGCCGCGGGAGACCATGCCCGGCGCGAGCGCGCGGATGAGATAAAACATGCCGGAGACGTTCACGTCCATCACCGTATGCCATTGTTCATCCGTCATGTCGCAGAAAAGCCCGGTATGCGAAACGCCCGCGCAGAGCACCAGCGCATCGACGCGGTGGTACAGCGCGAGGATGTCGCGGCACATGGCCTGCGCGCTTTCGCTGTCGGCCAGATCGCAGGAAACGGCGTGCGCGTCGCAGCCTTCCGCGCAGAGGCGGTCGGCCAGCGCCTGAGCCTGCGCCAGAGCGCGGCAGGCGTGGAGCAGCACCGTATAGCCTGCGCGCGCCAGCGTTTCGGCGCACGCGCCGCCGATGCCGCCGGACGCGCCGGTAACGAGCGCGATTTTTTTCTTCATCATCCAAAAAACCTCCGTGGGTTGGGGTTGTAAAAGGGATATTTTCCTCGAAACAGGGAAAAAATCTTTCGTATACAGAAAAAGCCTCCGTCGTTTTCCTTTTTGTCAATCGGCTTGACGTAGGCAACCGTCATGCTCTATTATAAGGAAAAGAACGGAGGAATCAAGATGGCTTATCAGATTTATTGCGGAAAAGGGTTTGACACCCAGAAGGCCGAGCGCTTTTTTAAGGAGCGCCGCGTCGCCTATCAGCGCGTGGACGTGCTCAAATACGGGATCGGCAAGCGGGAGCTGGAGAGCGTCGCCGCCGCCGTCGGGCTGGACGCGCTCTGCGATAAGGAGAGCAAGGCGTACCGCGAAAGCGTGATCGCCTATACCCAGAACCACGATTCGATTCTCGCGGGGCTGATGGAAAAGCCGCAGCTGCTCAAACTGCCCATCGTCCGCGACGGCCGCCGCGCCACCGTCGGTTATCATCCCGAAATCTGGGAAGAATGGCTGAAGGGTTAATCCACCGGGGTTTCCTGCCCGCTGGCGTCAAAGATGCGCGTGCCCTCGCAGGTCAGCAGCAGCGTGCCCACGCGCCATGCGTCCGTCTTTAGGCAGCGCTCGCTTTCTGCCCCGGCGGCGACATAGGCGTATCGGCCGTTCTCGCTGTCCTGATAAAAGCGGGCGGTGAAATCCTGCGAATCGGTGCAGACCGTCACCGTCAGCAGCGGCTCGCCCTGCGGCTCAAAGGTTTCGCAGGGCGTGAAGCTCTCTGCCGTCAGTTGATCGACCAGCGTGGAAAAAACTTCGCCGTCGGCCTTCTGCCCGTTGACGCTCAACTCGCCGCGCACGCTGAAATCAAACGCGCAGTCGTCCCCGGCGCGGATGTGGATTTCGGAAATGGCCGTGTCGGTCAATTCCGGGAAAAGCGGCTGCGCGGCGGCCGTTTCGCCGCCGGTCGCTTCGCGCTGCGGCGCATCGGGCGCGGCGATCGTCTGCGCCGATTCGTTCGCGGCGGGCAGCAGCATGACGCCTAAAAGACAGACCGCCGCCAGAGAAAATATTCGTTTCGCCATGCCGCGCACCTCCTTTTGAACTTTGCGTATGGATATTATAGCGTGCGGATGTAGCAGGGAAGCAATGAAAATGAAACAAAAATGTGAACTCTTTCCACCGAATTCTTTCCGCCGCGGCGGGCGGCGCAAAGCCGCTTGACAGGCGCGGGGCAAGTACGTTACAATGGAGCGCGGAAAGCCCCCGCGCGGAACGGCGGGGCAGAACTTTGAAAAGACGGAGTGTTTCGAGAGCATGGTTTTGAAGCATCATACCCTCAGCCCGTTCGACCGCAAGCCGCAGGGCGCGGTCGCGGCAGGCGGTCAGGTTCGGCTGCGTCTGACGGTGGAAGATGAGCAGGCGCCGCTTGAACTTTTTTTGCGTGTCTGGAATGGCGAAGAGCGCCGCTATCCCATGCGCCCGCTCGGCATGCGGGATGGCCGGGTGATTTATGAAGCGCAGATCGGCGTGGGCGACACGCCGCGGCTGCTCTGGTATCGGTTCGAGGGCGAGCACAAGGGCGAGCGCGTGGTGCTCGGCGCGCCGGATGATCATACCGGCTGCGGCGCGGGCGTGATGGGCAGCGAAGAGAGCTTCCAGATCACCGTTTACGACGCGGCTTACGATACCCCGGCGTGGATGCGCGAGGGCGTGATGTACCAGATCATGGTGGACAGGTTCTATCACGGCGAGGGCACGGATGCGCTGATGCACGCCAAGGACGGGCAGAACATCGTTCTGCACGACAAATGGGACGAAATGCCTTTCCTCAATATCGCCGAAAACGGCGATAATTTCGCCAACGATTTTTTCGGCGGCAACCTCGAGGGCGTGCGCCAGAAACTGCCGTATCTCAAGCAGCTCGGCGTGAGTGTGCTGTATTTCAACCCGATTTTCTGCGCACGCACCAACCATAAATACGACACGAGCGACTATCGGCAGATCGACCCGATGTTCGGCGACGAGCAGGCGCTCGTGCGCCTGTGCAGAGAGGCCGAGGCGCTGGGCATGCACGTGATGCTGGACGGCGTGTTTTCCCACGTCGGCGACGACAGCATCTATTTTAACCGCCGCGGTACGCACGGCGCGCATGTCGGCGCGTACCGCGATCCCCATTCGCCGTATTACAAGTGGTTCACCTTCCGCCATTGGCCGGAGGATTACGAGTGCTGGTGGGGATTCAAAACCCTGCCGAACGTCAACGAAATGGATGAGGATTACCGCCGCTTCATCCTGGAGGACGACGATTCCGTCGTGCGCCATTGGGTGAAAAAAGGCACGAGCGGCTGGCGGCTGGATGTGGCCGACGAGCTGCCGATGCCGTTTCTGCGCGAACTGCGCAGACAGGTCAAAGACGTTTCCAAAGACGCGGCGGTGCTCGGCGAGGTTTGGGAGGACGCGAGCCATAAGGTTGCTTACGGGCAGATGCGCTCCTACGTTCTGGGCGATACGCTGGACAGCGTGATGAATTACCCGCTCCGCGACGCGCTGATCGCGTTTCTGATGGGGCGGGAGGACGCGGCGGCCGTCGCCAAGGAGCTTTCTTCGCTGGCGCAGAATTATCCCAAGCCGTTCCTCTACGCGCTGATGAACCTGATGGGCAGCCACGACAGGCCGCGCATCCTCAATGTGCTGGCCGGAAACGACGGCAGCGATATTCCGCGCAGCCAGCGCGCGGATCACCGCCTCTCTCAGGAGGAGCGCATGATCGGCGCGCTGCGCGAACAGCTGATGCTGCGGTTTATGTTCAGCGTGCCGGGCATGCCGTGCATCTACTACGGCGACGAGGCGGGCGTGGAGGGCTGCGCCGATCCGTTCTGCCGCCGCACCTATCCGTGGGGGCATGAAGATACGGATATGCTCGCCCGCTACAAGGCCATGACCGCGATGCGAAACGATCACCTCGTTCTGCGAACCGGCGAATGTGCGTATATCGCGCCCTGCGCCGACGTGCTCGGCGTGATCCGCACCAACGAAAACGGACGGGACGCATTCGGCCAAAAAGCCGAAAACGCCTGCGCCGTCACGCTCATCAACCGCAGCGCCAGAGAGGTCGTCGTCTACCTGACGGCGGAGGACGTTTCCGGCGCAAAGACGCTCGTTACCGACGACGGGCAGACGATTGAAGCCCGAAGCGGCGCGTTCAGCGTGACGGTGAAGGGCTTGCAGGGCATGACGCTGTTCGCAAAATAAGCATATCAAAAAAAGAGGTTTTTCAACCTCTTTTTTGATATATGCAGCGGAAACGCAAGCGGCCCCAGGCCGCCCGCTTACCGCTCAAACGCCATATCCAGCGCGGTCTGCCAAACCTCGCCCGGCTCAAGGCTGGCGGCGCAGGGCTTCTGCGCCCACTCGATGGGGCCGTCGTCCTCGCCGGGGATGCTGTGCCACGGCTCGACGCAGATAAAGCGCATGGGCTTCTGCGGCGTGGACCAGATCAGCGTATACGGGAAATCCTCGATGTTCACGCGGATGCGGCGGCCCGTGTCGCGCTCGAGCACGCAGATCGACTTGGATTTGAGGTTCACCATGCAGTGACTGTCGCGCGCGAACAGCTCGGCGCTCAGCGGGATGCGGGTGATGTTGCGGCCCAGATAGTAATCCGGCGACGCGCCGATCAGGCCGTGCGGCGCGGTGTTCAGGCACAGCGGGGACTCCACCGTGTCAAAGAGAATATCATAGTCTGCGTCGGTGTGCCTGTCGTCAAACGGCAGGGCGAAGCCGGGGTGGAAGCCCAGCCCGAAGCGCAGGGTTTCGCTGCCCGTGTTGCGCACGCTGACGGCGTGGCGGACGCGGCGGCCTTCGAGCATGAAGGTCGTGCGCAGGGCGAAGTCATACGGCCAGATTGCGCGGGTTTCGTCGCTGGCGGCCAGCTCAAAGGTCAGCTCGCGCGCGGTCTGGCTCAGCAGGGTATGCTCCATATCGCGGGCGAAACCGTGCTGTTTGCCCTCGTAGACTTGGCCGTCCGCCGCCTTGAAATGGCCGCCCGTCAGCTTGCCCGCGTAGGGGAAGAGAATCGGCGCATGGCGGTTCCACACGGCGGGATCGGCGCACCAGATCATTTCACTGCCGGTAGCCAGATCGATGGCGCTGACCATTTCCGCGCCGAGGGAATCGACGGTCAGGCGGATGAACTCGTTTTCGATGGTGTATCGCATAAAAACTCCTTTTGGGGCGCTGCCCCTTCGCGGCGGTTTACAACAGCGTAATGTGCGCGTCCTCGAAGACCTTGCGGGTGTGCTCGTCCCAGATGGAGGACTGCACCTCGCCGATGTGCGCCTTGCCCAGCAGCAGCATGCACAGGCGGGACTGGCCGATGCCGCCGCCCATCGTCAGCGGGAGCTGGCCTTCCAGCAGCATCTTGTGGAACGGCAGCTTGCGGCGCTCGTCGCAGCCCGCCAGCGTGAGCTGGCGATCCAGCGATTCCGGGCTGACGCGGATGCCCATCGAGGAGATCTCCAGCGCGCTGTCCAGAATCGGGTTATAGAAGAGGATATCGCCGTTCATGTCCCAGTCGTCGTAATCCGGCGCGCGGCCGTCGTGCGGCTTGCCGGAGCGCAGTTTGCCGCCGATGCCCTGAATGAACACCGTGCCGTGCTTCTTGGCGAACGCGTTTTCGCGCTGCTTGGGCGTGAGGTCGGGGTACAAATCCTCCAATTCCTGCGCGGTGATGAAGGCGACGCGGCGGTTGAGCAGCGGGGTGTCGCCCAGCTGGGGATATTTGCCGCGCACGGTCAACTGGGTATCGCAGATGCAGGAGACGATGCCCGTCACCGCCTGATGCAGCGTGAAGAGGGTGCGCGCCTCCGGCGTGATGACCTTCTCCCAGTCCCACTGATCGACGTAGACGGAGTGCAGGTTGTCCAGCTCTTCGTCGCGGCGGATGGCGTTCATATCGGTGTAAATGCCCTTGCCGGGGTGGATGTCATAGCGATAGAGCGCCATGCGCTTCCACTTGGCCAGCGAGTGGACGACCTGCGCGTTCGCATTCGCGCAGGGAATGTCGAACCCGACCGGGCGCTCCACGCCGTTCAGGTCGTCGTTCAGGCCGGAGGACGGCTCGACAAACAGCGGCGCGGACACGCGGCGCAGATTCAGCTCGCGGGAGAGCGCATCCTGAAACACGCGCTTGATCAGGCTGATGGCGCTCTGCGTTTCATACAGGGAAAGGTGCGGCGCATAGCCCGCGGGAATAAACGATTGGCCCATCGGAAAAACCCCCTCTTTTGAATCACTTCATGAAAAATGCTTGAAAGCATTGCAAAACGATCTGGTGCGTTCACCCTTCCACCATCTGCGGATGGTCCCCCTCCCCTTAGAAGGGGAGGTTTTGGGACGCGTCTAACCCCAACCTCCCCTTTCAAGGGGAGGGGGACCGCGTGAGCGGTGGAAGGGTAAACCCAGTATACCGCGTTCAGCCGCGGGGCGCAAGCAAAATCAATCGCCGCGCAGGGCAAAGAGCGCCGCGCCGAGCGCGCCGCACAGATCCGGGTTTTCGCTGATGAAGAGTTTCGCGCCCAGCTTCTCCTCGAGCGCCTGCACAACGCCTTTGTTTCGCGCCACGCCGCCGGTCATCATGTAAGGCGGCTGACCCTTGGCGCGCGCGGCCATGGCGGCGGTCTTTCCGGCGATGGATTTGTTCAGGCCGTGGATGATGTCGCTGTCCGTGTGGTTGTCGGCGATGAGCGAAATCACCTCCGATTCGGCGAACACCGTGCACATGCTGGAAATGGTCAGCTCCTTATCCCACGTCAGGCCGCGGCGGCTCATCTCCTCCATGCTCAATTCCAGCGTGCGCGCCATCATTTCAAGGAACCGCCCCGTTCCGGCGGCGCATTTGTCGTTCATCATGAAGCCGGTGACGTGGCCGGTTTCGTCCAGATTGATGACCTTGCTGTCCTGCCCGCCGATGTCGATGATCGTGCGGACGGAAGGGTTGAGGAAATGCGCGCCGCGCGCGTGGCAGGTGATCTCCGTCTTGGTGTCCGTGGCGAAGGGAATGTTGCTCCGGCCGTAGCCCGTGGCGACGATGGCGGCGAAATCGTCCTTCTCGATGCCCAACTGGCTGCAAACGTTTTCCAGCGCCGCCTGCGCGCCCATCTGTGCGCGCGGGCCGGTTCGAACGATGGCAAAGGCGAGCATGGTTTCGTTTTCATCCAGCACGACCATGTTGGTCGTCGTCGAGCCGCTGTCAATGCCGGCAAAGAAACGCTTATTCATGGCTTTTTTCTCCTGCGGATGGGTGCGCGCGGCGGCTTTGCCCGTCAGGCCGAGGCTTTCGCGGAAGGCTTCCAGCCGTGTGGCGAGCTGACCCAGCGCCGTGACGGTGTAATCCGACTCGATTTTGAGCAGCGGAACGCGGCTTTTCGCTTTCAGCTCGGCGTATTCAAAGCCGTAATAATCGCAGAACTTGACCGTGTTATAGACGATACCGCGGATGTTCTCGTTTTCATACAGCGCCCGCCGCGCCACGATATCCGTCATGCGCATGCAGGGCGTTTGGCGCAGCAGCGCGCCCGCGTACCAATCCATCAGCGCCTCAAAGGAAAAACCTTCGGCCTCCTTCGGCGCTTCTTCCAGCGTGCGCAGGCCGCTGCACGTCAGGTTTTCCACCGGAATGGGGAACGCGCAGCGAATCTGCCCCAAAAGCTGCGGGCTGACGCGCGCGCCGAGCACCGCGATGAACGGCTCATCCGGCAGATGCGCGCGGGAATTATCCCGGCAGGCGGCGAAGAAGGCTTTGCGGGAGAACGGCTGACCCGTGTACGCGCCGTAGGCTTCGGCAAAGCGCAGAAGCTCCCGCGTCAGGCGCTGGCGCGCGCAGGCCGCGTCGTCGTGCGGCAGGTCGAATTGAAACAGAAAACGCTGCCTGCCTTCGGCTTCCAGCACGTCGTAAGTGCGCCGCGTCGCGTCGCAGCAATCCGTCAGCGCCAGCTCGGGCGTGTCGAGCGCCTGCGTGAGCAGTGCCTTGGCGTGGCAGCAGACGTTCGCGTGGGTCAGCGTCTCCGCGCGGGAAAAATCCTCCGTCTCCGCGTCGAGCATCAGCGCCTGCCCGCCGTAAGCCGCAATCAGCTCCAGCGGCGCGTATTTGCAGCTGTAACCGATCATGCGTCCATCCCCTCCAACTGTTCCAGAAATGCGCCGACGCGCGTGACCATCTGCCCGTCCGCGACGTTGCGGCTGTCGCATCCGTCGCCGTCGAGCACCAGCGTCGGCAGGCCGGCCTCTTCCAATTTGCGCTTGGCGAGGGTGGAAAGGCCCATCGTCTGTTTGCAGCCCCAGTGGCAGAAGACGATCACGCCGTCCGCGTTCAGCTTTTTCGCCCACGCAATCGCGTTGTCGATGCGCCGCGCCGCGCCGCCGCCGTTCACGTTGGCGAGCAGGCGGCGCGCCATGCTTTCAAAGGGCTTATCCGGGTCGAGCGCCGTCAGCGAATCGAACGTGATATCGCAGCCGACCAGCTCGCAGCGGTTTTCCGTTTCCAGCATGCGGATCATGGAATCCTGCCAGTTGGGCAGGGTATGGATAAAGAAGATGCGCTTGCGGCGCGTCGTTTCGCGTTTGGGCGCGCGTTTGGCCGTCTTAATCAGCTCGCGGACATAGTTTTCGCCGTCCGCATGGCCGAGCAGACAGTGCGTCGCAATCAGGCTGCACAGCTCGCCCGTCATCGTCGTATCCTGCGTGACTTCCGCGCGCAGGTCGGCGTATTCGCGCATGAGCGCCAGCGTGCGGTTGGCGCAGGCCATCGATGCGCGCAGTTTCTCTTCGTCGAGCTTCCGACCCGTCAGTTCTTCCAGTGTGCGCGCCAATTCGCGGAGCTGGTCGGCGACGTAGGCGATTGCCGCGTCGTCCTCGCGGGCGGGCACGTCGATGATCGTCAGCGGGGCGGGATAATGCGCGGCCAGATGGCGGAAGGAAAGCTGGTTCGCGTCGCAGGCGAGCGTCGTTCCGGCAATCAGCAGCGGCTTGGGCAGCACGCCGGTTTCCGCCAGGCCGATCATCGTCTTATGGTACGAACAGAAGCTCTCCGGGATGCCGGAAGTTTCCGCGCACTCGGCGAAAACATGCTGGCAGGCCGTGCAGGCGACGTAGACCGAAAGCCCTTCCGGGAACATCGGCGTCAGCCCCATCGCGTGCATCAGCTCGCAGGGCATGAAGATATTGACCGTCACGGCCTGCTCGGGCCGGTTCATGCCGCGGATGAGCGCATCCGCGACGCGCCCGTTCATCCGCGCGTAGGCGGATTTCGCGTCCGTCAGTTTTTTCCGTTTGCCGGAAAAGCGCACCCACGAATAGGCCGCCGTCAGCATGCGGCGCGCCCGCCGAGGATGGGGCGCGACCTGCGCGGTAATCAGGCGGCCAAGGGCTTCGATATAGCTTTGCATACACACACCTGCTTCAACAAAATGACGAAATCATTATAAATTCCATCGCCCACCCCGTCAAGGCGGCAGGATTGGCCGCTTCAAAATGTAGACAAAAAGCTATTCTCCCCCGAAGGGGGGAGAATAGCCCTTTCCGCAAATGAAAGGATAGCTGAATTTCTTTATTTTGTTCTTCAACCAAGTTTGCTTATGTCAACAAGCTGAGGCGCAGGATTGGCCGCTTTTCATTCGTCTATTCTTTTGATATAATAGAGCGAAAAAGGAGGCCGAAAATGAAAAGAATTTTGACCTGTCTTGCGGCGCTGCTGCTGGCGCTTTCCGGCTGTTCGGCGACGGCGCAAAGCCTGACCACGGTGTTTTACGATATGGGCAAGGCCGACGCGGCGCTGATCACGACCGACGACGGCGCGCGCATCCTGATTGACGCGGGCACGAACAAGGGCGGCAAGAAGCTGGCCGAGCGCTTTGCCGACGAGGGCGTGGAGCGGATCGACGTGATGATCATCACCCATTTTGACAAGGATCATGTCGGCGGCGCGGACAAGGTGCTGGAAAGCGTTTCGGTTTCGCGGGTCGTCATGCCGCAATACGCCAAGGAGAGCAAGCAGTACACGCAATTCAAAGATGCGCTGGCGAAAAGCCCGCAGACGCGGGTGGAGATTCTGCCCGCCGGGAGCGAATGGACGGCGGATTTCGGGCAGACGCATCTGCGCGTGACCGCCGCCGAACGGACGGATTACGGCGCGGACGAGGAAAATGATTTTTCCTTAGCGACGTACCTGACTTACGGCGAAACAAAATTTCTGTTTCCCGGCGACGCGGAGGACGCGCGGCAGACCGAGCTTCTGCGCGCGGGGGATATCGCCTGCGACGTGCTGAAAGTGCCGTATCACGGGCGGCTGGTGGATGCGAGCGCGGCGTTTTTGGCGGCCTGTTCGCCGAAAATCGCGTTTATTCCCGACAGCGACGAGGAAGCGGCCAGCCCGATGGTCGTGGCGATTTTGAAAGAGCTGGGGACGGATGTGCACAGCGGCCGGGACGGGGATTTGGTCGTGGTTTCGGATGGAAACCGCGTTTGGGTTAAATAGCATGCAGGGGCGCGCATTGCGCGTCCGAAAAAACGGGAAGTCCAGAAACCTCAGGTTTCTGGTGGGGTTTGGGGCAAAGCCCCAAAAGGAGCTTTATGCAGACAGACGAACAAAAGCTGAATATCGTCGGCGCGGCGGCGCAGCTATTGCTGGAAAACGGCAGCGAAACCTACCGCGTAGAGGAGACGGCGCGGCGCATGGCGAAGGGATTCGGCATCGAGCAGATCAACATTGCGGCGTTCCCGACGTCCGTTTTTCTGGAAGCGGACGGGCGCGCGTTTGTGCGGCGCATCAGCCGCCGCGGCACGAACAGCCGGCGCATCGCGATGGTCAACGAAATCTCCCGCGAGGTGGAGCACGGCCGGCTCGGCGCGGCGGAGGCGGAGCGCGCGCTGGAACGGGTTCGCAAAACGCCCGGCTTTTCGCAGCGCACCATGATTCTGGCTTATGCGCTGGCGGCGGCGAGCTTCTGCCTGCTCTTTGACGGTGACGCGGCGACGTTCGCGGTGACGTTTGCCATCGGCATATTTGTGCAGGCGGTTCAGCCGCTGTTTGCGCATATTCAGATGGGCGTGCTGCTGGGCAACTTCGTCGGCGGCTGGCTGACGGCGGTGCTGGCGCAGATGCTCTACGTCGCGCTGCCGGTCTACAACGTCAACGCGGCGATCATCGGCGGCATCATGCCGCTGCTTTCCGGCCTGGCGATGACCACCGCCGTGCGGGATACGATGTACGGCGACCTCGTTTCCGGCATGACGCGCGCGCTGGAAGCCATGCTGCTGGCGACCGCCGTGGCCATCGGCGTGTATACCGGCCTGAAAATGGCCGCGATGATGGGAGGGATTGCCCTGTGATGCGCACCATCATCGTCGCGGCGCTCGGCGCGTTCGGCGGCACGCTGGGCTACGCCTATATCCTCAACGCGCCGAAAAACACGATTCTGCCCGCGTCCTTCATCGGTCTGGCGGGCTACATGGCCTATGTGCTGCTGGGCATGGCGGGCTTTGGCACAATGTCCGCGTATTTTCTCTCCACGGTGCTCGTCTCGGTGGTCTGCGAGCTGCTGGCGCGCAAAATGCGCACACCCGCCACGATCTTTCTGCTCAGCGCGCTGGTGCCCCTCGTGCCGGGATATAACTTCTATCTGGCGATGCTGGCGCTGGTGGAAAACCGCGGCGCGGCGGCCGCGCGGGAAGGCATCGTTGCGGTGCAGATCGTTGCGGCGATTGCCGTCGGCGCGGCGGTGACCTCCGTGCTCTTCCGCGCGCTGGCGCAGCGGGGCAAAAGGGAGGCGAACTCCCCAAAGGACGCGGCCTGAAATCGGCAAACCGCAAAATCCTGATGGATTCGCCGGGAGACGGCAGGAATACGGCGGCGCGGCGAAGAATTAAAAATAAGTTACCCTTTTTACGGTTTTAATTTTTTGGGAAGCGGAGAGATTTTGTGGCTGAAGGTATGGAGATCATCCGGCGGATCACGCCGGAGGAGGAATATAACGCGGGCCTTGTGATTTTCCGTCAGGGCGGCGTGCATCCCCTCGAGGATGAAAACGGTTTTTTGCGGTACGCGGTGGACGGCGACCCGAGGCGCATCGTGCGCGTGGGCGCGACGACCAAGCTGAGCGGGCGCTGCTCGTGCGACTTTTTCGGCAACGTGCATAAGCCGTGCCGCCATCTGGCGGCGGCGATGATGCAGGCCATTTCCACCGGCGCGATCGAGGAGATGCGCCGCCGCCGCGCGCGCGAAAACGCGGGCGCGCTGATGGGCACACTGCAAAGCGCCCTGCCGATGGAAACGCCGCTGGAAATGGAGATCACGCTTCGGCTGCTGGGCGAAAAGGAGCCGGTGCGCGTCTCCCTGCGCGTCGGGCAGGAGCGGATGTACGTCGTCAAGAGCATGGCGCAGTTTTTGCGCGGCTTGCAGGAAAAGACGGCCATCGCCTTCGGCAAGGGCTTCGTGCTCGAGCCGGAATGGATGGGCTTCGCCGGGGTGGATGCGAAGATCATCAAGCTTTTGCAGGACGCGGCCTACGTCTGCCAGCTGGAAGGCAAGCTCGTGCAGACGGGGCTGGATGCGAAATACCTGACCGTGGCGGATCGCTTTGTGCCGCGGTTGATGCAGCTGCTGATGGCGCGCCCGTTTAAGATCTCTTTCGGCGAAGAGGTCGTCAGCGTGCCGAGCGTGTTCGACGGGCAGGTGGAGCTGCTCTTCGGCGTGTTCGCCAGCGGCCGCGAGCTGGAAGTGCGCGCGCAGATGCCCAAAACCCTGCGCATGCTGGACAGCGACTGCACGTATGTCTATTGCGAGGGCGACGTGCTGCGCCTGCCGGAAGCCCAGCGGGGCATTGTCCGCGTGCTGCTCTCCGCGCAGGCCGGGCCGGGCGCGCCCGCCGCGTTCCGCTTCGACGCGCAGCAGAGCACCCGCGTGATTTCCGACCTGCTGCCCGCGCTGGAACGCGCCGGAACGGTGACGCTCGACGGCGCGCTGGCCGAGCGCATCATCCGCCGGGAGCTGAAGGTGCGCGCGTATTTCGACCGGGAGAACAACCTGGTGCTCTGCCGCCTCGCGTTCCTTTACGGCGACGAGGAAATCGACCCCTTCGCGCCGCAGGCCGCGCCCGCGGAAGGTGACGAGCGCATCATGCTGCTGCGCGACGCGGCGGCGGAACGCCGCGCGCTCGACCTGTTGGCGGCTTTCGGCTTCCGCATGCAGAAGGGGCGCGTCATTCTCGGCGGACAGGAGCCGATTTACCGCTTCCTGACCGAAGGCATCTACAAGATGCAGGAGAACGCGGAGGTCTACTGCTCCGACGAGTTCCGCAAGATGACCCCGCGCAAGCCGCACTTTGTCGGCACCCTGCGCATGCAGGACGGCGCGCTGCGGCTGGAGATGACCGAAAACGGCGAACCCGCGCCGGAGGTCGTCGATATTCTGCGCGCGCTGCGCGACCGCAAGAAGTATTTCCGTCTCAAAGACGGCTCGTTCCTCGATCTGTCGGAGATGGACGAGTGGCGCGAGATGGCGGAAGCGGCCGTCGGCGGCGAGACGGGCGAGCCGGAGGACGAGGAGAAGAACACCCGCGGCGTGGTGGAAATCGCCACTTACCGCGCGGCGTATATGACCAGCCTGCTGGAAAGCGGCAGCATCCCGGTCAAGGCCGAGGACAGCGTGAAAAACATGGTCGGCAGTTTGCAGGACGACGGCGAACCCTGCCCCGAGCCGCTTGACCAGATGCTCCGCCCGTACCAGATGCGCGGCTTTATGTGGATGCAGGCGCTCGACCGGCTGCATATGGGCGGTATTCTGGCCGACGACATGGGCCTGGGCAAGACTTTGCAGGTCATCACACTGCTGCTGTGGGCCAAGCGCCGCGGCGACCAGAACGCGGCCTCCATCGTCGTCGCGCCGACGTCGCTGGTGTACAACTGGATGGCGGAAATCGCGAAATTCGCGCCCGAACTGCGCTGCGCGGCGGGCGAGGGCACGCAGGCTCAGCGCGCGCAGACCATCGCGCGCCTGAGCGGCGAGAACCGCGATGTGGACGTGTATCTGACGAGCTACCCGCTCATCCGCCGCGACATCGGCCTGCTTTCCAAAGTGCCGTTCCGCTTCGCCATTCTCGACGAGGCGCAGTATATCAAGAACGCGATGAGTGTCGGCGCGGGCGCGGTCAAGCAGCTCAAGGCGCAGACGCGTCTGGCGCTGACCGGCACGCCGATGGA
>CAKTXH010000047.1 GCA_934630975.1 uncultured Clostridia bacterium
CCGATAATCGCGGCCAGGCCGGAATAGAAGTCGAAACGAATCGCGATATAGATCAGCATCAGCACCGCCGCAAGGCTCACGCTCTTGATGGCGTTGTCAATGAGGTCGCGGCCCGCAATCGCGCCCACGCGGGAAATATCGACATATTCCATGCCGGCATACTTCTCGCCGAGCGTGCTTTCCAGCGCCGCGCGAAGATCGTCGGTGTTTTCCTTATCGCTGATGCGAATCTGCACCTGCGTGTCGTCCTCGCCCGCTTTGGCGATCTGCGCATCGGTGATGCCGTTGTCCGCCAGAACAGCTTCAACGTCCGCCGTTTCAAACTGCTCGCCCATGTTGTAGGTCATGATGGTGCCGCCGGTAAAATCAACGCCCAGATTCATGCCGTGGCCGGTCAGCGTCATCACCAGCGCCACGATCATGATGGCGATGGAGAGGGCTGCGCAGGGCTTGAGGTGGCTTTTCACTTTGATATCCATGTTTGATTCCTCCTCGCCTTATCACACGTAGAGCTTCTGGTTCTTGATGCCGAGATCGGCAAAGATATCCAGCAGCTTATGGGTGACGAACACAGCCGTAACCAGAGAGGTCGCCACGCCGATACCCAGCGTCAGCGCGAAGCCGCGCACGGAGCCGGTGCCGAAGGCATACAGCACGACGGCGGCAACGATGGTCGTCACGTTCGAGTCGATGATGGCAGAAAGCGCGTTGGAGAAGCCCTTGCGAACAGCAGAGCCGATCGGGCGGCCATTCTTGACTTCCTCGCGGATGCGCTCAAAGATAACGACGTTCGCGTCAACCGCCATGCCGATGCCGAGAATGATACCCGCAACGCCCGGCAGGGTCAGCTGCGCGCCGGTCAGCGCCAGCAGCAGCACAACGATCATGATGTAAATCGTCAGCGCGATATCCGCCACAAGGCCGCAGAGACGATAGCGGAAGAGCATGAACAGCATAACCAGCGCCACGCCGATGATGCCCGCCTGAATCGCACGGTCAAGCGCCTCAACGCCCAGCGTCGCGGACTTCGCGCTCACTTCAAGCTGCGTCAGGTTCAGCGGCAGCGCGCCGGAGAGAATCAGGGTCGCCAGATTCTTCGCCTCATCCGCCGTGAAGTTACCGGTGATTTCGCCCTTGCCGCCCGCGATCACGGTGTTGACCGTCGCGCGGGAGATGGTTTCGCCGTCCAGCGTGATGGAAATGGTCTTGCCGAGGTTAGCCGCCGTGGCCTCTGCGAAAATCTTCGCGCCCTCGTCGGTCAGCTCAAAGGCGATACAAGGCTTGCCGTCCTGATCCTGAGCCGCCTGCGCGTTCTTCACCATCGCGCCTTCCATCAGGTTGTTGCCGTCTTCATCGACAAAATACAGCTGAGCCGGCGTGCCGATGATGGTCAAAATCTGGTTCGGGTCAGACACATTCGGAATTTCCACGCGAATACGGTCGCTGCCCTGACGGGTAACGGTCGCCTCGGTGAAGCCCTGACGGGTCAGACGGCTGGTGAGGATGCTCACCGTGGATTCCATCTTGGTGTCGAAATCCGGGTCGCCGTTGTCCTCCGCCTGATACACGGTGTAAACACCGCCGCGCAGGTCAAGGCCGAGGCTGATTGCATCGCCCCACGGCTTGAGGTAATTGATCATCGTGCCCTTGCCGAAGCCGAACAGGCCCAGATAGGCGCAGACGGCGACGACAACAATGATTGCGACGAGCGAAATCACGGCGCGGGTGCGCGGGTTTTTCGCCTTAGCATGCTTGTTAGCCATAACGTTTTTCCTCGCTTTTGATATTGTTGAAAGGTTAGCATACACATTGTCGTGCTATGCGAACCCATCACCCAAAGGAAATGCCCGATAAACGGTTTTCATATAGCTTTCGCTTCCCGGCAGAATATTGCCGTTCGCGTCGCGTCGCTGTAAAACTGCCCCTGCGTTTTGCTCCTCCCGCCCTGCGGAAAGCGCAAAACGAGATTCGCCATTCGGATGCGTTTCGTTCTGCGCGCCGGACAGCGGTTCCTGCGCGGCGTTAGGCGCAGCGCAGAGCCACGCTTCCCTCTGGCTCAGATCCGACAGGTTCTGCGCGTCTTTCTCCGAGGAAGCGACTAACCGCCCCGCCCCGGCAAGCAGCAGGCAGGCAAATACGAAAAGCACAAATACCCCGCTGTACACGCGGGATCCCTTGATTTTCATCGTATCGCCTCCCTTCCTCACGTCACATTCTCCGACAAATGAGTCTATTCGCCCTATCTAAGCATAGATTTCATTATATGCAGAAATGAGGATTCCGTCAAGTTTTCTGCACGTGAAACAGCAAAAAGAGTTTCAAAAAATATGCAAAAGCAAAAAACTGCCGTCTTTTTCAAACGGCAGTTTTGTATTTAGGCTTGTCTGAGCGCCAGCACGTGATCAAGAATCCGATCCGCAACCTCCGCTTTGCTCATCATCGGCAGGGCTTCCTGCCCTTCCTTTGTGATCAGCGTGACGATGTTGGTATCCACATCAAACCCTGCGCCGGGGCGCGTCACATCGTTAGCCACGATCATATCCAGATTTTTTCGCACCAACTTGTCCTGCGCATGCGCCAGCACATCGTTGGTTTCCGCCGCAAAGCCAACAAATACCTGACCGGCCTTTTTAGCCCTTCCGAGCGTCGCGGCGACGTCCGGGTTTTCCACCAGCGTGAAGGTCATCGGTTCGCCGCCCTGCTTCTTAATTTTCTGCGGCGCAATTTCCTTAGCCCGATAATCGGCAGGCGCGGCGGCCTGAATCAGCACATCCTGCGCTGCCGCCAACTCGCTCGCTTTGTCAAGCAATTCCTGCGTCGTCGTAAACGACACAAGCTTTACGCCCTGCGGCGCAGCAAGGGCGACCGGGCCGCTGAGCAGCGTCACCTCCGCGCCGCGCTTCTGCGCCGCCTGCGCGATGGCGTAACCCATTTTGCCGGAAGAACGGTTGGAGATATAGCGAACCGGGTCGAGCGCTTCTCTGGACGGCCCCGCCGTTACCATCACGTGCAGCCCTTCCATGTCTCTTTTCGCAAAGAGCATCTCACGGGCGCGCTCGGCGATGATTTCGACGTCTTCCAACTTTCCCGCACCGCTGTCTCCGCAGGCGAGATGGCCGGATGCAGGCATAACAAACTGAACGCCGCGCGCCTGCAATGTTTTCACATTCTGCTGAACAGCGGCGCTTTCCCACATGCCGGTATTCATCGCAGGCGCGACCAGAACGGGCGCGCGCGTCGCCATCACCGTCGTAGAGAGCATATCATCCGCAATGCCGCAGGCCATCTTGCCGATGATATTGGCCGTAGCAGGCGCAATCAAAAACAAGTCCGCGCGCTTTGCCAGCGCGATATGCTCGACCTCCCACGTCTGCGGACGGTCAAACGTATCAACCGCGACAGGATGTCCGGAAAGCGTTTCAAACGTCAGCGGCGCAACAAAACGGCATGCGTTTTGCGTCATCACAACAAAAACGTCGATGCCCCGCTTTTGCAGCAGGCGCAGCAGCTCGCATGCCTTATAAACCGCAATGCCCCCGGTCACGCCGAGGACAACGCACGGCTTTTTCATCTCACTTGACATCAATTTCCGGGGAGCGCTCGTAGGTGATCAACCCGCGATTCACCTCGTCAATCGCAACGGAGAGAGGCATGTTCTCCTTGTCCTTGGCGTCGATGAGCGGCGGAACGCCGTCAATCAGCTGACGGGCGCGCTTGCTCGTTTCGACAACCAGCGTATAGCGGCAGTCCGCCTTTTCAAGAAGCTGCAAAATCGTGGGATCGGTCATAGACATATTGGGTTTTCCTCCTCTAAAATATCGCCTTGAAGCAGTTCGTTGTGTTCTAAAATCAAGCCGCGCCCGTGCTTTTAAGAAACACCTCGCGCAGGTTATGATAAGCCTCATCAATGTCGCCGCCGTTGACGATCTGGTAATCATACTGCGGCGCATACGGCAATTCGCGCTTGGCCGTGGCCAGCCGCTCCTGAATCTTTTCCTCGGTTTCAGTGCCGCGCCCGCGCAGCCGATGTTCCAGTTCTTCGAAGCTCGGCGGCAGAATAAACACGCTGACACATTCGGGCATGCTCTTCATCACCTGAAGCGCGCCCTGCACGTCGATCTCCAGCACGACGTTCATGCCACTGTCTAGCAGCTTTTCCACGTAAGCGCGCGGCGTACCATAGCAGTTGCCTGCAAATTCGGCATGCTCCAGAAATTCATTATTCTGCACACGCCGTTCAAACTCCTGCCTGGAGATAAAAAAGTAATCCCTGCCGTCCACTTCGCCTTCGCGCGGCCCGCGCGTCGTCGCAGAAACGGAATAAGCGATTCGGTCGGCAAATTCTTCGAACAGTTTGGCTTTCAGCGTACCCTTTCCCACGCCGGACGGCCCGGAAAAGACAAACAGAACGCCCCTCTTCCCCTCGTGCATTACGGTTCTTCCTCCTCGACGATGGTTGTGTTATCCTTGATATCAAAACGATGTGCGATTGTCTCCGGCTGAACCGCGGATAAAATCACATGGTCGCTGTCGGAAATGATCACGGCGCGCGTCCTTCTGCCGTATGTCGCGTCAATCAGGCGGCGCTCCTCGCGCGCTTCCTGAATCATGCGCTTAACCGGCGCGGATTCCGGCCCGATGATCGCAATAATGCGGCTCGAAGAAATAAAGTTGCCGTAGCCGACGTTGATGAGCTTGATGTCCACGGATACCTCCGATGATTCTCTCGTTATTCGATATTCTGAACCTGTTCGCGCAGTTTTTCGATTTCGCCTTTCGCCGCAACCACGCATCCGGCGATCTGCGCATCAGACGCTTTCGAACCGATGGTGTTGACCTCGCGGTTCAGCTCCTGCACCAGAAAATCGAGCTTTCGGCCAACCGGCTCGTCAAGCTCCGCCGTCGCGCGCAGTTGAGCGATATGGCTGTTCAGGCGCACAAGTTCTTCGTCAATCGCCGCCCGGTCAGCGAAAATCGCCACTTCGGTCACGAACCGCGCTTCGTCGATGTCGCCGCTGAGCAGCGCGGACAGCCTCTGGCTGAGCTTTGCGCGGTATTCCTCCACGACCATCGGCGCGCGCAGCGCAATCTCTCCGCGCAGTCGATCAATCGCGTCGAGCTTTGTGATCATGTCGCCGCGCAGGCTGTTGCCCTCGCGCCTGCGCATGGCGATCAGCTCGTCCAGCGCCAGATTCAGCGCTCGCATGAACAACGCGCGCACTGCGTCCTGATCCTCCTCGAAGGCTTCCACCGTCAGCACATCCGGCATATTCATATAATCCGAAAGCGGAAGATCGTTTTTCACGCCGAGCGCCTCGCTCAGCTCGCCCGCCGCCTGCTGATAAGCTTTTGCGAGCTGCATATCCACATGAACGCGGCGCGCATCTTCGCGATGGTTTACGTAATTGACAAAAACATCCACATGCCCGCGCGCCAGCCGCGCCGCCACGCCCGTGCGCACAGCGTCATCCAGAAACGCGATAGGGCGCGCAAGGCGGAAGGAAACATCCAGAAAACGGTGATTGACGCTCTTGACCTCGACCGTCATTTCGCGTCCATCTTCGCAGACAAGCCCGCGGCCATAGCCGGTCATGCTCTGCATGGAGAATCACTCCTTCTTTTCACGCAGATTATTACAAATTATACCACAGAGATTTGCAAAAGGAAATGGCCTACTTCCACAGATTTTTCCGCCATGCATACACGCTTTTTAATCGTCCGTCGTCTCCGGGCGCTTCTGCTGCTCGATCATTTGCAAAAACTGCGCTTCGTCGATGATGCGAACGCCCAGTTCGCGCGCCTTGTCGAGCTTGCTGCCCGCGCTCTCCCCTGCCAGCACAATGCTGGTCTTTCTGGAGACGCTGCCGGTCGCTTTGCCGCCGTTTTTACGGATCATCTCCTGCGCCTGTGCGCGGGAAAGCGTCGGCAGGGTGCCGGTCAGCACGAAAGTCAGCCCTTCAAACAGCGTTCCCGCGTCCTCCTGCGCATGCATCTGCGGGCGAACGCCCGCTTCCAGCAGACGATTGACAAAGCGCCGGTTTTCCTCGTCCGCGAAATACTCTGTAATCGACGATGCGACGATCTCGCCCACATCCTCGATATCTACCAATTCCTGTTCGGTCGCGCTCATCAGTGCCTCCAGCGTGCCGAAATGCGCCATCAGGTCATACGCCGTCTTTTTGCCAATGTTCGGAATTCCGATGGCGAATAGAAACGAATCCAGCTCGCAGTTCTTGCTCTTTTCCAGTTCGCCAAAGAGCTTATCCGCCTTCTTTTCGCCAAAGCCTTTGAGCGCAACCAGTTTTTCGCGGTCAAGGCTATACAGATCCGCCGCCGAGCGCACGCCCAGCTCGTCGTAAAACAGCCCGGCTGTGCGTGTGCTGAACGTTTCGATATCCATGCCCTGCCGCGACGCAAAATGCGCCATGCGCGCAATTGCCTGCGGGCGGCAGCTCGTCCGATTGAGGCAGAACAGGTGAACGCCGTCCTCCCTCAGCTTGACCAGTTCCCCGCCGCATGCCGGGCAGACCGTCGGCGGCTGAATATCCGTCTCCGGCGGCTCGCCTTCGCCATCCCAAACGACGCCCATTATTTCCGGGATCACGTCGTTGGAGCGGCGCACCCAAACTTCGCTTCCGATGCGCACACGCTTACGGCAGATATCGTCATAGTTATTGAGCGTCGCGCGCTTCACCGTCACGCCGCAAATATCCACCGGGGCAAGGTGCGCCAGCGGCGTCAGCTTGCCTGTGCGCCCCACTTCCCACGTGATTTTCAGCAGCTTGGTCACGGTTTCCTGCGCCGGGAATTTAAAAGCAATCGACCACCGCGGGAATTTATCCGTCGTGCCGAGCACTTCGCGCGTACGCATATCCGTAATTTTAATCGTCGCGCCGTCAATCAGGAAATCCAGCGTTTCACGCTCTTTCTCAATCTCGTGTACGGCTTCCATCGCCTCTTCAATCGTCTGTGCTGGACGAACGAACGGGCTGATGTTGAGGCCGTTTTCTTTCATAAAAGCCAGCATATCCTGCTGGGTTTCAAAGCTTTTGCCCTCAATATAACCGATCTGGTAAAAAAACGCGTCCAGATGGCGGCTCGCCGTCACCTGCGGGTCGAGATTGCGCAGCGCGCCCGCCGCCGCATTGCGCGCGTTTTTCAGCGGTTCGGCAGCGGTTTCGTTGTATTTTTTCAGTTCGGACAGGCGCATAATGCCCTCGCCCTGCACTTCCATCCGGCCAGTAAACGGAATGGTCAGCGGAATGGTGCGGATGGTCATCGCCTGCGGCAGAATCGCCTCGCCAACCTCGCCGTTACCTCGCGTTGCCGCCTGAACGAGTTTACCTCCGTCATAGGTCAGGTTGACGGTCAGGCCGTCGAGCTTATATTCCACACAGTAGCTGTTCTTCGGCAAACCGCCCGCATCATCCGTCTGCTTTTCGCAGCGCTGCGCCCACGCGAAGATTTCTTCTTCGCTCTGCGCCTTATCCATGCTCCAGAGCCGCGCAATGTGGCGGTGCTGCTCAAAGCCCTCCATCACCGCGCCGCCGACGCGCCGGGTCGGGGAATCCGTCATGCGTTCGCCGGTCTTTTCCTCCAGCCTGCGCAATTCGGCATACATTGCGTCCCACTCGTCGTCGGAGATATCGGATTCATTCCGGTCGTAATACCTGCGCGAGGCTTCGTTCAGCTTGTCGATCAGTTCGCGCATGCGCTGCAAATCGTTTGTCTCGCTCACGTTTTATTCACTCCTCCAGCCTGATAATCGGCGCAATCGCCAGCGCCAATTCCTTGACGCCCACTCGAACGTCGTCAAACCGAATCATAATGCGGGCGTCCGAACCGCTTCCGCTGACGCGCACGACTGCGCCGCGGCCAAATTTTTTATGCATCACATGGTCGCCGGGCGCATAGATCGACGGCTTTTCAACCTCGTACGCCTGTGAAGCGACCACTTTGGGCTGCTGCCCCATGCCGCGCTGCACGCCCTGAATCGTCACGCCGCCAACCGTCGCGCTTTTTGCGTTCCAGCTTGAAAAGCTCTGTGCCGGTCCCGAAGGCTTTGCAACGTTATAACTCGTCTTGGGCTTCCAATTCGATTGGCCCGCCTGCGGCTGCATCGGCGCAAAGCCGCTACCCTTGCTCCACGCGGGCTGCTGCCAGCCGCCGCTCTGCCAGGCGCCGCCGGGTTTTCGATTGCCCGCAAACCCATTATTGCGTCCTCCCATATTAGAAACGTCTTCAATCAACCGCGCCGGGATATCGTCAATAAATCGGGAACGATCGTTAAATTGAATCTGGTTGTACAGCATGCGCCGCGACGCATGGGACAGGAACAGCCTTTCCCTTGCGCGGGTGATGCCGACGTAACACAGACGGCGTTCTTCTTCCATGCGCGCTTCATCGTCTCGGCTTCTGGCTGACGGAAACAGGTTTTCCTCCATGCCGACCATGAATACATTCGGGAATTCAAGGCCCTTGGCGCTGTGCAGCGTCATCATGGTCACCGCGCCGCCGTCCTCGCCCATTTCATCCAAATCAGATACCAGCGACACATTTTCCAAATAATCCGTCAGCGTCGGATTATCCGATTTCTCTTCGAATTCCTTGACCGCACCGACAAATTCGCGAATGTTCTCTACGCGGGAACGGTTCTCATCGTTATCCTCTTTGGTATACTGGCTTTCAAGCCCCGCCGTGTCAATGACGTACTGCACCAGTTCGGTCAGTTTCATCGTTTCCTGCATCATGGTCAGGTTCATCATCAGTTCGCTGAATTTCTCCACGCTCTTGCGCGCGCGGGCATTCAGGCTTTCCGGCATATCCATGCAGGCGGTCAGCAGCGGCATTTCCTCCTGCGCGGCATGGCGCGCAAGCTCGTTTACTGTCGTATCACCGATGGCGCGCTTAGGCACATTGATGATTCGGCGCACGGAGATGTCATCCGCCGGGTTCACCAATACGCGCAGATACGCCAAAATATCTTTGACTTCCTTGCGGTCGTAGAATTTCAGCCCGCCGTACATCCGATATCGGATGCCCGCCTGCACGAACGATTCTTCGATGACACGGGATTGAGCGTTGGTTCGGTACAGCACGGCAAAGCGGCCAAGCTCTTCGCCGCGTGATTTCAATTCGCGAATCTGTTGGCAGATCCATGCCGCTTCCTCGCGCTCATCGCCCGCGCGGTACAGTCGAATCGGCTCGCCCGGCCCCTGCTGCGTCCACAGCGCCTTATCTTTTCGATTGGCGTTGAGCGCAATGACCTGATTCGCCGCATCCAGAATATTCGCCGTAGAGCGATAATTCTGTTCCAGTTTGATCACTTTCGCATCCGGGAAATCCTTCTCAAAATCGAGAATGTTGCGGATATCCGCGCCGCGCCAGCCGTAAATGGACTGGTCGTCATCGCCGACAACGCACAGATTTCGGCTTTGCGCCGCCAGCAGGCGCACCAGCATATACTGCGCATAGTTTGTATCTTGATACTCATCGACGTGAATATAGCGAATCTTGCGCTGATATGCTTCCAACACCGGCGGATGCTGCGCGAAAAGCTCAAGCGTTTTGACGATTAAATCGTCAAAATCCAGCGAGTTCGAGCTTTTCAGCTTCTCCTCGTATGCGTTATAAACATCGTAAATCAGCTGGCTGCGATAGTCCCTTTCGCTCTGCGCAAACCAATCCTGCGGGCCGAGCAGCTTGTTTTTCGCGTCGGAAATCTTGCTTTTGATCTCTCTGGGCGGCAGAAACTTGTCGTCGATATTCAGCTTTTTCAAAATCTCTTTCAGGGCGCTCATCTGGTCGTCGTCGTCGTAGATCGTAAAAGAGCGCGTGTAGCCCAGTTTTTCGATATCGCGGCGCAGGATTTTCGCACAGCCAGAGTGGAACGTCGAAACCCAGATTTCCGCCGCGCCCTCGCCCGCCAGCTTTTCAATGCGCTCCCTCATCTCTTTAGCCGCCTTGTTGGTAAAGGTGATGGCCATGATTGCCCACGGCGGCACACCGTGCTCCAGCAGATTCGCCACGCGATAGGTCAGCGCGCGGGTCTTGCCCGATCCCGCGCCCGCAAGCACCAAAAGCGGCCCTTCAAGCGTTTCCGCCGCGAGCCGCTGTTCTTTGTTTAAGTCGTTCAAATTCATGGGTTTTCCTCGCTTGTTTCATCGCCGAATTTGGTTTTGCCCAGGATCAGCTGATATCCGCCCGCGCCGTAGGTCAGGCAGCGGTTCACGCGGCTGATCGTCGCCGTGCTTGCGCCCGTGCGCTCGGCAATTTCCTGATAGGTGACCTTTTTCTGCAAAAGGCGCGCGACGGCCAGCCGCTGCGCGACCGACTGCAATTCATGAATGGTAAAAATATCTTCAAAAAAGCGATAAGCTTCATCCACATTATCCAGCTCAAGCATCGCGCGGGCCAAATCGGCAATCTGATCGTTGATGATGTGATCCTGCATTCCGCCGTCCTCCTCATAGGGTCTGTCGATCAATTTCACTTCATTATAGCACAAACGGCGCGCAAAAAAAAGCGGCGAACGCCCTGTTTCACCGCTTTTCTTCTCTGTTTCGCTAAAGCATCCGCTTATTGCGGCTGCACTGCCTCCGCATGGAACGCATGCGCAGGGTGCGCCTGCGCCATATCGGCGTTGTGCGCGCCATCAAGCAATTCCAGATGGCCGACGGAAACCTCATACGCCGTCTTTTCAATCACGTTTCCATCCGGCATCTGCTTCTGGTACGCGCGCGACTGCAGCCGCCCCGTCAGCGTAATCTTGTCGCCCACATCCAGTTTGGCGGCAAAACGCGCGCTCCGTCCCCACGTGATGCACGGAATATAGTCGCTCTTGCCGTATGCCCGGTTGACAGCCAGCATCATATCGGCAATCTCGCGGCCGAACGGCGTTGTGCGATAGGCCGGCGCTTTGCAGAGCGTGCCGGTCAGCTGAATCTGATTGGGATTTTCGTGCTCGTCGTTTTCCACGATCTTCTGGGCGAACGCCGTAATCAGCAGCCGCCCTGCGCCTTCGATGATTTTGTTGTAGGAACGCACCTGTCCGTCAATGGCCAGCGTGTCGCCGTCGGAGAGCATCGCGCCGTCAAGCAGCCGCTCGGAAAGCGTAACCGGCAGCAGATCCTGCGCGCCGGACAGGCGCGGCACGCCCAGCGTCAGGTAATAAAACTTTTCGCCGAACGCCTCATGGCCGACCACGGGGGTTCCTACAACCTTACCGCTCAAATGCAGTGTGTTAATGACGTTTTCCATTGTACGTCCTCCTTATTGCTCAATCTTTCTTGATTCATTGCCTGTTGATGCTGAAGGCGCCGGTGTGGCCTGATGTTGTGTGCCCGCGTGGTCAATCCACGTTTCGCCCTCAAGCAGAAGCTCGGAAATCGGAATGATCCTGTAACCCGCCTGCTGATAGTATTCCAGAATCTGCGGCAAAGCTTGCAGGATATACTTGGAATCGTTATGGAAGAGTACGATATCGCCGGGATTCACGTTTTTCGTGCATCGCCTGACCATGTCTTCGGCGCTGATGTTCTTCCAATCGAGCGAATCCACATTCCACTGGATACATTCATAGCCTTCCTCCCGGCTGATGCGTACCACTTCGTCGTTGTATTCGCCATACGGTGGCCTGAAAAGCGTGGTCGGCTTGCCCGTGATGGACTGCACCAAGTCGCTGCACCGTTTCAGCTCCTCGCGAATCTGCGAATCGGAAAGCTTCGACATATGCGGGTGCGTGGCGGAATGGTTGCCGACCTCATGCCCTCTGGCCTGTAACTCCGCAACCAGCTCGGGATATTTTTCCACCCAGAAACCAACCAGAAAAAAATTGGTCTTCACGCCGTATTGATCCAGAATATTCAGAATTCCCTCTGTATTGGCGTTTCCCCATGCGGCGTCAAAGCTGATGGAGAGCACTTTTTCCTCTGTATCGACGTTATACACCGGCAGCTCGCGCGTCGTCGTCGCCGCCATCAGGCTCGGGCCGTCGCTCAGCGTCGTATAAGCGACCGTTAAAGCCGCCAGCGCGAAAATCATGGCCCAATGCCTCACGGAAAGCAAACCGAAGCGCTTTTTGTTCATCCGCATCGCCTCCACTTATAACCTCGCAAGTTTATATGTGAAGCGCTCTGCATTTAGAACTTCACTCATTAGACGGAGCAGACCGCTCGTTTCTTCCCTATTTTTCCCTTAAAAGAAAGATTTCACATTTCCGCCTTATTTCGCCGTTCAAATTCGGGCTCTTCTATCCAATTCGGATTCCGCCGTGCGGCAGAAACCAATTGTTCAGCCACGCGGCGCATATAAAAGAACTGCCCTTTCTTTTTCAGAAAAAGCAGTTCAAAATCCTGTTTATTTTTCGTCGTTTATTTCCGCGGTCAGTGCGGCGTATTCCACCACGTCGTCAAGCAGCACATTGATCAGCAGTTGTCCCTTGCTTGCACGGCGCTCCACAGTAACCTCGTCCATATTGAGCACCGTCACATGGCCATGCCGCTGCTGCACACGCACGCTCTTTGCGCCCGTCACATTGACGCAAGCGGCAAGCTGTGTGCCCGTTTCGCCCGTTTTATTCATCGGCAGGAGTTTCTGCCCCTTGCCTGCCCGGCCCTGCCGTTCCACATCGTCGCTGAGCATCCGTTTGCCGAAGCCGCGATCGCTGATGATTAGCAGCATATCGCCCGCCTTCGGGATTTCAAACCAGCGCACTTCGTCGCCTTTGCCTACATCCATGCCGCGAACGCCCGCCGTTGCGCGCCCCGTGCAGGAAACCGTATCGAGTTTAAAGCGCAGCGCCGTACCCATCCGGGTGATCAAAATGATATCGTCCCTGTCGTCGGGATCCACCTGTACCATGCCGACCAGCTCGTCGTCGCCCTTGAGATTGATCGCGGCAAACCGCGTCCGGCGAATTCCATATTCGGCCGCGGCCGTGCGTTTCACCTGTCCGTTCTTGGTAATAAACAGGAAATCGCCCTTTTTCGCCATTTCTTCCGTTTTGACACAAACCATCGCGACGGCATGTTCGTGGTCAGCCAAGCCGGCAATCAGGCCCGTCAGCAGGCTTCCGCGATCCCTGAGCTTCATCGTTTCCGGGATCTTGGAAACATCCAGCATGAAGCAGTTGCCCTTGTTGGTGAAGAAATACAGCGTTTCATCCGTCGCCGTCTGGATGATTTCCACCACATCGTCCTTTGCGCCGGGCTGCGCGAGGTATTTATCCACCATGCGCGGGCTCATGCGGCGCAGCTGGCCATCGCGCAGGCGCAGAATGGCCGTATCTTCCTCAATCGGTTTATTTTCCACAACCGGCAGGGTTGCGCTGTCGTCTTCAATCAGCTCAGTGCGGCGCTCGTCGCCGTATTGATCCCGAATTTCGGTCATCTCTTTGCGGATGACGTCATCCAGCTTCTTTTCGCTCTTCAAAATGCCTTCAAGCCTTGCAATGGTCTTGAGAATTGCGGCGTATTCCTTTCGGAGCGCTTCGATTTCCAGCCCGGTGAGACGCTGAAGCCGCATATCCAGAATGGCCTGCGCCTGAATATCTGTCAGACCGAACCTTGCGATTAACTGCTCCTTGGCTTCCTTGGGACTCTTGCTCTTGCGAATCAGCGCAATGACTTCATCCAAGTGATTGACTGCCACCATCAATCCGGCCAGAATATGTTCTCTGGCCTGCGCCTGTTCAAGCTCGTACTTGGTGCGGCGGGTCACCACTCGCTTTTGATGCTCAATATAATAGGTAAGCATCGCCTTGACGCCCATCTGAACCGGGCGGCCTTCCGCAATCGCCACCATGTTCACGCCGAAGGTGATCTGCAAGTCGGAATATTTATAGAGCACCGATAGAATCGCCATCGGGTCAACGTCGCGCTTGAGTTCGATCACCGCGCGCAGACCCATGCGGTCGGATTCGTCGCGGATATCGTAAATGCCGCCAAGCTGAACCTTGCGTTCTTCGCTGAGCTTGAGAATCTTTTCCAGCATCGCCGCCTTCGGCACCTGATACGGCACCTCGGTGATGACAATCAGCTTGCGCCCCGCCGAACCATCCTCAATATGCACCTTAGCGCGCAGGGTCAGCTTGCCGCGCCCCGTTTCGTAAGCATTGCGGATTTCGTCGTTGCGAATCAGGCTGCCGCCCGTCGGAAAATCCGGTGCGGGCAGAAGCCTCATGATCTCATCCAGCGTCGCCTCCGGCTTGTCCATCACCAGAATCGCCGCGTCAATCGCTTCCTTGAGGTTGTGCGGCGGAATGTTCGTCGCCAGACCGACCGCAATGCCGGATGCGCCGTTTACCAGCAGATTCGGATAACGCGCGGGCAGCATGTCCGGTTCCTTGAGCGTATCGTCAAAGTTGAAGCTGAACGGCACGGTGTCCTTGTCGATATCGCGAAGCATTTCCAGCGCAAGCGGCGCCATGCGCGCTTCGGTATAACGCATGGCCGCCGCGCTGTCGCCGTCAATCGAGCCGAAGTTGCCGTGGCCATCGACCAGCAGGGCGCGCATGCTGTATGGCTGCGCCATGCGCACCATCGCGTCGTAAACCGAGCTATCGCCATGCGGATGATATTTGCCCAGACAATCGCCGACGATGCGCGCGCACTTTTTGTGCGGCTTATCCGGCGTAACGCCCAATTCGTTGAGCGTAAAGAGAATACGCCGCTGAACCGGCTTGAGACCGTCCTCCACGCGCGGAAGCGCACGTTCCAGAATGACATGCTCCGCATATGGAATCATCGAGATATGCATGACCTCTTCCATCGGGCGCTGGATAATCTCGTGACGCGGCGCGGTCTCTTTCGGCGGCTGTCCGCCTTCCTTTTTGCGTGCCATTACTTTGCCTTCCCTTCTCGAGCCAGGAACGTATCCACCTTATTGAAATCGGCATACGTGGTGATATAGTCGCGGCGCGGCTCAACCTTGTCGCCCATCAGCAGCGTCACCAGCCGCTCGGCTTCGGCCACGTCCTCCAGCGTCACCTGCATGAGCTGGCGGTTCTCCGGGTTCATCGTCGTCTCCCACAACTGGGCCGGATCCATCTCGCCCAAGCCTTTATAACGCTGGATGGTGTAACCCTTGCCCACCTTCGCCGTAACGGCGGACAGTTCCTTATCGTCATACGCGTAAACGATCTTATCGCCCTTCGCAACGCGGTACAGCGGCGGCATGCCGATGTAGACGTGTCCATCCGTGATCAGCTCACGCATGTAGCGATAGAAGAACGTCAGCAGAATCGCGCGGATGTGCGCGCCGTCCTGATCCGCATCGGAGAGAATGATGACCTTGTAATATTTGAGGCTCTTGATATCAAAATCTTCGCCGATACCCGTCCCCAGCGCGGTGATGATGGAGCGGAATTCCTCATTGGCGAGCACCTGATCAATGCGCTTTTTCTCCACGTTGAGCGGCTTGCCGCGAATCGGCAGAATCGCCTGAAAGCGGCGGTCGCGGCCCTGCTTGGCGCTGCCGCCTGCGGAATCGCCCTCGACGATGAACATTTCGTTTTCTTCGGCTTTTCTGCCCGTGCAGCTGGACAGTTTGCCGACCAGCGGCGCGGCGTCGAGCTGATTTTTCGCACGGGCGACTTCCTTCGCCTTTCGCGCGGCTTCACGCACCTTGCAGGCGCGCAGCGCTTTTTCGACAATCGCCTGCGCAACGTCCTGATTTTTGAGGTTTTCGAGGTATTCCGTCATGCGGGCATAGACAAAGGATTCCACCGCCGGGCGAACTTCCGTATTGCCCAGCTTGCCCTTCGTCTGCCCTTCGAACTGCGGGTTGCGCACGAAGGTCGCCAGCACCGCCGTGATGCCCTCGCGGAAATCCTCGCCCATCAGGTTGTTATCCTTCTCCTTGAGCGCGCCGACCTTGCGGGCATAGTCGTTCAGCGCGCGCGTAAAGCCGGCTTTGAAACCCATTTCATGCGTGCCGCCCTCGGCCGTCGGGATGTTATTGACATAGGAAAAGATATTCTCCGCGTAATCGTCGGTATGCTGAATGGCCAGACACACGCGCACATCGTCCTGCACGCCTTCCAGCATCAGCACGTTTTCATACAGCGGCGTTTTGTCGCGGTTGATGTAGCGCACATAGTCCGCCAAACCGCCCTCATACATAAAGACGGTTTTCTGCTTTTCCGGGTCTTTCTCCCGCTCATCCACGAACGTGATGGATAAGCCCTTATTCAGATATGCCAATTCGCGCAGGTGGCGGCGGACAGTTTCGGCGTTGAATTTCGTCTCCTCAAACACCGTGTCATCCGGCAGGAAGGTCACGCGCGTGCCATGCTTGCGCGTCGCGCTGATGCGTTCCAGCGGCGTCACGGCGCGCCCGGAGGTGATTTTCTTTTCCGCCGGATCATAATTACTCTCAAAACGCATGCGGTAATGGCCGCCGCCGGTGCAGCTATCCACCACAAGCCATTTGCTCAGCGCGTTGACGACCGAAGCGCCTACGCCGTGCAGGCCGCCGGAATAAGCATAATTCTGATGATCGAATTTGCCGCCCGCATGCAGTTTGGTATAGATCACCTCTACGCCGGTAATGCCCAGTTCCGGGTGGATATCGACCGGCACGCCGCGGCCATCGTCCTCCACGGAGGCGCTGCCGTCCTTATGCAGCTCAACGGAGATGCTCCTGGCGTAGCCGTTGGCCACCTCGTCAATCGCGTTATCCACGATCTCCCAAAGCAGGTGGTGCAGGCCGCGGGAGCCTGTCGAGCCGATGTACATACCCGGACGCATCCGAACCGCATCCAGCCCTTCAAGCACCTTGAGCATGCTGGCAGAGTAGGT
>CAKTXH010000048.1 GCA_934630975.1 uncultured Clostridia bacterium
TCCACCGTCTTTTTCATGTTCTTGATGCTTTCCTTGTGCCCCACGCCGAAGCGCTGCTCCTCATCGACGATGAGCAGCCCGAGGTTTTTGAACTGCACATCCTTCGCCAGCAGCCTGTGCGTGCCGACGATGATGTCGATTTCGCCGTCCTTGAGGCGGCGCAGGCTCTCCTTCTGCTCCTTGGCCGAGCGGAAGCGGCTGAGCACGTCCGCGTGCACCGGGAAGCCCTCCATGCGCCGCATCAGCGTGTTGTAATGCTGCTGGGCGAGGATGGTCGTCGGCGCGAGGATGGCGACCTGCTTGCCGTCCATCACGGCCTTGAACGCCGCGCGCAGCGCAACCTCCGTCTTGCCGTAACCCACGTCGCCGCAGAGCAGCCTGTCCATCGGCTGGTCGCGCTCCATGTCGCGCTTGATCTCCTCCGTGGCTTGCAGCTGGTCGGGCGTTTCGTCGTAGGGAAAGTTCTCTTCAAACTCCTGCTGCCACGGCGTATCCGGCCCGAAGGCATAACCCTTGTTCTTCTGCCGCTCGGCGTAGAGCTTCACGAGGTCGAAGGCCAGCTCTTTGAGGCTCTCGCGCACCTTCGATTTCTGCTTGTCCCAATCCTTGCCGCCCAGCCGCGAGAGCTTGGGCGCGGTGCCTTCGCCGCCGCCGATGTATTTCTGGATGCGGTCGAGGTGATCCACCGGGATATACAGCTTGTCGCTGCCGAGGTACTGCACCAGCAGGTAATCGCGGCTCGCGCCCTCGCTGGTCAGGCGCTTGGTGCCCTGATAGATGCCGATGCCGTGCGTCTCGTGCACGACGTAATCGCCGACGTTCAAATCGGTGAAGGAGGCGATCTTGCTGCCCTGCTGCTTCTTGGGCTTGCCCTTGGCGCTCTTCGCGCCGTAAACGTCGCCGCTGGCGATGACGGCCACCTTGATTTCCGGGTACTGGAAGCCGCCGGAGAGCGTCAGCGGATAAATGCGGCATTCGCCCTTCTGCGGCGCGGCCGCGCCCAGCTCGTCAAACGCCGCCTTCACGCCCTCGTCCTCGAAGGATTGGCGCATGCGTTCGCCGCGCGCCGTGCCGCCGGAGAGCACCAGAATCCGCCAGCCATCCTGCTGCCAGCGCGTGAAATCGGCGCACATGTCGTGCGTCCGCCCGCCGTAGTTGCCCGCGCCCATGCCGCCCATCTGACACAGCAGCGTCGGCTTGAGCTTTTCCACCGGGCGCAGAATCGTCGTCAGCGCGAGCATCGTCGTTTCGCGCATGGCCGAAAGCGCTTCGTCCTGCGTCAGCATCAGGGTGTGCTGCTCGGGCAGCGCCTCGCCGCGCTCGAGCGCCGCGGTTATCGCCTGGTCAAACTCGCCGGTTCGGCTGTCCATGCGGGCAAAGAGCGCTTCCGGCTCGTCGAGCACGACGATCGGGCGGTTCATGTAATCCAGAATCGTCTCCGTATGCGCGTAGAGCAGGTTGATGAATTTTTCGAGCATGCGGCTGCTCACGCCGTTTTGCATCTGGCTGACCGCCGCGCGCAGCTTTTCGCCGAAGCGCTCCATCGTGCGGTTTTCGCGCGTGAACGCTTCCGGCGCGGCGATTTCGCCTTCCTCCAGCGGCAAATCCGCCAAAGACGCGTCGTCGTCTTTTTTCGTTTCGCCCTTCTGGGCGACGGCCTCCTGCCGCGCCAGCGCTTCCAGCAGCAGGCGGGCGAGTTCTTCCGTGCCTTCCTGCGGCACGGGCGCTTCGCTCGCGGGCGGGATGACGACCTCCTGCATGTTGCCCTGGCTGCGCTGGCTCATCACATCGACCGCGCGGATGGAATCCAGCTCGTCGTCGAAAAACTCGATGCGCACCGCGCTCAGCGCGTCGGCGGGGTATACGTCGATGATCCCGCCGCGCACGGAGAACTGACCCTTGCCCTCGACCATGTATTCCCGCGTGTAGCCCGCCGCGAGCAGCCGTTCAATGAGCTGATCAATCGGCGTCACGTCGCCCACGCGCAGGGAGATCGTGTTCCGGCTGAATACCTCGCGCGGCATCATGCGGTGGAGCATCGCGTCCGCCGGGGCGACAATCGCGCGCGCATCGCCGCTGAGCACCTTTCGCATCGCCTCGATGCGGCGATAGGCCACCTCGCGGCTGGCCGCCACATCCTGATAGAAGGTGATTTCCCTCGCGGGGAGCAGGCTCACGCCGCCGCCCAGCAGCGCGGAAACATCCTCCATCGTCTGCGTCGCGCTGCGCTCGCTGTCGCACAGGAAAAGCAGCGGTCTGCCCGTTCTCGCGGCCAGCGCGCAGGCCGCGTGCACCTTCTGCGCCCCCGCCATGCCGCTGGCCGCGATCACCGCGCCGCTCTTTCGGCTTTCTTCCGCCATCTGCTCAAACGGCTTGTAGCCCTCGAGCACATCAAAGAGAAAATGCGTTTGCATCGTTACACCTTTACCCTTCCACCGCTCACGCGGTTCCCCTCCCCTTAAAAGGGGAGGTTATGGGCTTCATTCCGAATCGCTTATACAACCCCTAGCTCCCCTTTTAAGGGGAGCTGTCCGTGAGGACTGAAGGGTGAACCCAAATTAAATTGGCGCGTTCGCCATGCGCATGGCGCTTTCCATCCCGTTCTTCATCCAATCCTCCACCACGTCCGCCGCGCGCAGGAACGCGTCAAACTGCGTCTTGCGATCCGCTTCGGTCTGGTAGTGGCTGAGCACCCAGTCGGCCAGCTCCCAGCCCTCCGGCTTTTTGCCCACGCCGACGCGCAGCCGCGGGAAGTCCTGCCTGCCCAAAAGGCCGATCACCGAGCGCATGCCGTTATGCGTGCCCGCGCTGCCCTTTTCGCGCATGCGCAGCTTGCCCAGCGGCAGGTCGATATCGTCGTAGATGACCATCAGGTGATCCATCTCCGGCTTATACCAGCTGACCAGCTCCGTCACGCACTGGCCGGAGAGGTTCATGAACGTCTGCGGCTTGACGAGCGCCAGCTTTTCCCCGCCGACAAAGCCCTCGCCGATCAGCCCGTGCATCGCGTTTTTGGTGAGCTGAATATGATTTTTTTCGCTGAGCACGTCGATCACGTCAAACCCGACGTTATGCCGCGTTCTGGCGTATTCCTTACCCGGGTTGCCCAATCCGACCACAATGAACATATATGCCTCCGTTTCCCAAAACAGCCTATGCGGGAACGCCGCCGAGGGCGCTCCCGCTGAAAAAAAGCTGATTGTTCGTTTTTTATTTCCCAGCCGCCTGCGTCAGCCAGTTCGCCGGGCGGATGACCGCGCTGCCCGCGCTCTCGTCCGTGTCCTCGATGACCAGCAGGCTCTTCACGCCGTCCAGCCGCTTCTTCGCCGGTTCCTGCGTGGAAATCAGCACGCACACACCGACCACCGTGACCGAGAATTCGCGCATCATGTCCACCATGCCGCGCGCCGTGCCGCCCGCGCGCATGAAATCGTCCACAATCAGCGCGCGCTGGCCTTCCTTGACCGCGCGGCGGGAAAGGCTCATCGTCTCCACCCGGCTGCCCGAGCCAGAGAGATAGTTGATGTTCACCGCCGGGCCTTCATAGACCTTGCTGTCCCGGCGCACAATGACCGTCGGCACGCCGAGCGCACGCGCCGTCATCATCGCAATCGGGATGCCCTTGGTCTCCATCGTCAGCACGAAATCCGGCTCCGCGCGGTAAAACTGGGAAGCGATGATCGTGCCCATCCGCTCCACCACGTCCGGCATGGCCAGAATATCCGCCATGTAGATGAACCCGCCCGGCAGAACGCGCCCCGGCGCTGCCAGCATCTGCGCCAGATCCTTCACCGTGCGGTAAGCGTCCTCCGGCGCGAGCACCGGACGGTAGCGAACGCCGCCGGCCGCGCCGGTCACCGTGTCGAGCTGACCCAAATGGAACTGCGCGAACACCCCGCGCAGAATGTCGATATCCTCGCTGAGCGTGGACTTCGCCGCGCCGAACATCTCGCAGAATGTGCCGAGCGTGAAGATTTTATTCGGGGATTCCACCAGAATCCGTGTCATGGCGGCAAGTCGCTCGTTGCGGCGGATGCGGTCCATGTCCATCCCTCCCAAATACGAATGTTAAAGTGATTTTGCTCTATTATAATTCAGCTTTTCAAATAAATAAAGCCCTGAATTTCACTTTTTTCCGAATTTTATCACAGTTTATCAAAACGTTCAGCTTTTTTTCGCTTTTTGGTTGATTGCCGGGCGCGGCCGGGCGTATAATAAAGAGGAAAACAGACTTCTTTTCTTGCTAAGGAGGCGCTTTATGCCGCATATCAAAGATTATACGGGCAAGCGCGCGCACCTGATCGGCATCGGCGGCAGCTCCATGAGCGGTCTGGCCGGGATGCTGGTCAAGCTCGGCGTGCGCGTCACGGGTTCGGATTCCGCCCGTTCCTATATGACCGACGCGCTCGAGCAGTCGGGGATTCACGTGTTCATCGGCCAGCGCGCAGAGAACGTCGATGGCGCGGATATCGTCATCTATTCCGCCGCCATCGCGAAGGATAACCCCGAACGCATGCGCGCCGAGGAACTGGGTATCCCGCAGATGGAGCGCGCCACGCTGCTCGGTCAGCTCATGGAGGGCTACCGCCACGCCATCAACGTCTGCGGCACGCACGGCAAAACCACCACCACCTCCATGATCGCCGAAGTGCTGCTGGATACGGGCTTTGACCCGACCGTGCACATCGGCGGCCAGCTCGATTATATCGGCGGCAGCACCCGCGTCGGCGGGCACGATACCTTCGTCGTCGAAGCCTGCGAGTTCAACGCCAGCTTTCTGCACTTTCACCCGACCATCGCCGTCGTCACCAACATCGAGGAGGATCACCTCGATTTCTACAAGGATATCGACGATATCGCCCACGCCTTCGCCAAGTTCTGCGCCCTCCTGCCGGAGAGCGGCACGTGCATCGGCAACGGCGACGACCCGCGCGTCGCGGCGCTGCTGCAAAAGCAGACCTGCCGCACGGTCAGCTATGGCTTTGGCGAAACGAACCAGTGGCAGCCGCTGAGCCTCGCCTATGACGAGACCGGCTGCGCGGAATTCGATTTCGGCTTTGAGGGCAGGCCGCTTGCGCACGTTCACCTGCTCGTGCCGGGCGAATTCAACGTCATGCACGCGCTGGCGACGATGGCCGCGTGCGTCGAAGCGGGCGCTCAGCCGGAGGCCGTCGCTGCGTCGCTTGCGCGCTTTGCCGCGCCGCACCGCCGGTTTGAATACACCGGCACCGTCTGCGGCGTGAAGCTCTATACCGACTACGGCCATAACCCCGCCGAGATGCACAGCGCGCTGGAAAACGCCGTCCATCAGCCGCATAAGCGCCTGTTCGCCGTCATGCAGCCGCACACCTATTCCCGCGTGAAGACGCTGTTTCAGGATTATATCCATTGCTGCGACCTCGCCGACGAGGTGCTGGTCACGGATATTTTCGCCGCGCGCGAAAAAGACCCCGGCGATATCCACGCGACCATGCTCGTTGAGGCCATGCGGAAGGAGGGCGTGCCCGCGCATTACACCCCGACCTTCGACGATGCGGAAGCCTATCTGCGCGCGCATTGGCAGCCCGGCGACCTAGTCATCACCATGAGCTGCGGCAATATCAACCTGCTCAACGCGCAGCTTCAGCAGCACGGGGATTAACTCCTTCCGTCACAACTTCGTTGTGCCACCTCCCTCAAAGAGGGAGGCCTTTTTCACATTTTACCGTTTCTTTGGAGGGTTTCATGTCTTCTCTTTCCGCCGTCCTCAAGGCCCGCGCCGCCCTTGCCGATTTCACGCCCCTGCTGACCGACTGCGGCCGCCTCTGCGCGGGCGCATGCTGCAAGGGCGACGAGCAGACGGGCATGCTCCTCTTTCCCGGGGAAGACGCGCTGTTCGCGTCCTGCGCGTTCGGCCGCGTCCTCCCGGCGAATTTCGCTCTGGCTGGCCGCCCCGTAAGCCTCTTCGTCTGCGACGGCATATGCGCCCGCGAAGAGCGTCCGCTGGCCTGCCGCCTGTTTCCGCTCTTTCTGCATTTCAAAAAAGACGGAACCCCGCGCGTCAAGCTGGATAACCGCGCGAAGTCCGTCTGTCCGTTATGCAGTTACGGCCTTGTCGGCCTGCGGGCGGAATTCGTTTCCGCCGCGAAAGACGCTTACGCCGCGTTGATGAAGGATGACGAATGTGCCGCGTTCCTTCGCGCGCTGGATGACGCGTTCCGTTTATAACCCCTCACAACTTCTGCCAAATGGCTCCCTTTTTGAGAGCATGGAGCTTGCCGCCCGCTGTGCGGGAAACAGGCAGGCGGAATGCCGAAGGTCTGTCAGCGAAGCTGACTGAAGGAGTTATAAGCTCACGCTCTGCGTATACCCGCTCGCGTCCCCCAGATACAGCACGCCGTTGGCAATCGACGCGGCTTCAAACGCGCCGTTCGCAATCGTCGTCGCGTTTTCGCCGTTCACGTCGCAGGTCATCACGCCTTTACTCGTCAGCTCGATTACCTTCTGCCCGTAGACGAGCAGGCATGCCGCGCCGTCCCGGCGAATCGTGGCCATCTGCCCGTTCATCACGCGAATGACGCTTCCGCCCGCGCGCACCAGCAGCGCCTGCCCGCACATCATCGCCTGATCCGCCACGCCGGTGTAGACCATCGCGCTTTGCCCCGTCTGGATGCCGAAGGAGGCCACGCCGTCCTGCGTCACGCACAGCAGCGCCTTGTTCGCCGCGTCCAGCGTGAAATCGGTTACGCCCGTCATCAGTTCGCTCTCCTCGCCGGAGAGCGTTCTTTCTTTTAACGCCGCGTTCGCGTCGAGCATGTACATCACGCCGTCGCACAGCGCAAACTTGAGCACCACGCCCGCGCGCGCCAAAACCTCGCGGCTGCCGCTCTCCGTGTTCACGCGGATCACGCAGTCCTCGCCGCCCTCGCTGGCGACGTAGTACAGCTTGCCGTTGGTCAGGTGCAGAAAGCGCGGCACGTCGTAGGCCACCACGCTGGAAGCCGCGCCGTTGTAGGGCTTTTTCACCAGAATTCCGCCCTGCGCCGCATCCGCGCAGTAGAGCGCGTTTCTGTCCCCCACCGCGATGCCGCCGCCCGCCAGACTCGCCTGATACGCGCCGTTGACGCGGTATTCGGCGCTCTGCCGCTCGGTGTTGTCCGCCGAAGCGCGGGCAACCTGCGCCGTCACCGCGTTGCTGGCGTACAGGCGCGACTGCGTGGCGCTCCCCGCCGTGCCGTCCGCCGTCAGGCCGTTCGCCTGCTGAAACTGCCGAACGGCCTGCGCCGTCGCGTCGTCATACGTGCCGCTTATAAAAGAGGCGGACAGGTAACCCAGTGCCGCCAATCGGCTCTGCACCTGCCGCACCTGTTCGCCGCTCATGCCCGCCGTCAGCACGTCGGATACCGCCACGGTATCCGATGCGCTGCCCAGCTTGTCGCCGACGCGTACGCCGTTTGCGTCCAACGCGTCGTTTGAATAGATCAGTTTGAGGGACTGCGGCCCCGCCGCACCGTCCACCTTCAAATCGTTCATCGTCTGGAAGGCTTTCGTCGCCTCCACGGTCTTCTGGTTGAATTTGCCGGTCACGTATTTGCTTTCCAGATAGCCCAGCTCCACCAGCCGCTGCTGGTATTGGCGCACGTTGTCGCCCTCGCTCTCCCACTGGATCACCGTCGTCATGTCCGGCTTTGGCGTCGGCGTGGCGGAAGCCCCGCCGCTCGCGCTGGCCGACGAGCCGAAATATTCGTTGTAGCTCACCGCGTTTCCGCTGTACAGGATGGAGAGCGTGCCGCTGCCCGCAATGCCGTCCGCGCTCAGGCCGTTCGCCTCCTGGAAGAGCTTGACCGCGCGCTCCGTGGCCGAGCCAAACTGCCCGTCCGGCGTGGAATTCAGGTAGCCCAGCGTCGCCAGATAGCGCTGCATCACCTGCACCTGGTCGTTTTTGTCGCCGCGACGCAGCACGGTGTAGGAGGACGCAGGCTGATAGGTCGTCTCCGGCTCGTCGATGATGTCGTCGTCAGTCGTGCCGCTCGTGTCCGCCGCAATCGCGCTGCTGCTGTTGAGTTTGCTCAGCGTCCCTTTGCCCGCGATGCCGTCCGCGCCCAGCCCGTTCGCTTGCTGGAAGGCTTTAACCGCCGCCGTCGTTTCGCTGGAATAGCGCCCGTCGATGCGCCCGTTGTAATAGCCCAGCTCAAACAGCCGCGCCTGCAAGGTGTATACGTCCTCGCCCGTGTCGCCTTCGTGCATCGTGCCGTTGCTGATCGGCGCGGTCGTCGCGGCAGCCGCCTTGCAGCTTCCGCTCAGCTTCTTGAGCGTGCTCGCGCCCGCCGTGCCGTCCGCCGTCAGGCCGTTTCGGCTCTGGAACGCCATCAGCGCGCTCTGCGTCTCCGTGCCGAATACGCCGTCCGCCACGCCGCTGAGATAGTTCAGCTCAATCAGCCGCTCCTGAAGGGCGTATACGTCGTTGCCCGTCATGCCGACGGTCAGCGTCCGCGTCTGATCCGGGTTCGCCGTCGTCACCGGGCTGGCCGCGTATTTCGCGTTGGCGGAATACAGCTTCGTCTGCGTCTGGCTGCCCGCCTGCCCGTCGCCGCTCAGCCCGTTTGCCCGCTGGAAGGCTTTGACCGCGCTGGTCGTCGTCGAGCCGTAAATGCCGTCCACGCCGCCCGCGTAATAGCCCAGCTCTGCCAGCCGCCCTTGCAGCTTGCGCACCTCGAGGCCGGAAGCGCCTTCCTTGAGCAGCGTATAGCCGCTCTCCGTCGCGCTCGCGCTGACCGTCTTGGGCTGCGCCGACGCGGAATAGAGCTTGTCCTGCGTGGCGCGGCCCGCGATGCCGTCCGCCGTCAGGCCGTTTCGGCTCTGGAATTCCGTCACGGCGCTCTGCGTGCCGGTGGAGTATTTGCCGTCAATCGTGCCGGTGTAATAGCCCAGCTCGGTCAGCCGCGCCTGCAAATCGCTCACGTCGCTGCCCGTCGAGCCGACGCGGAGCACGGGGTAGCCCGCGTTGTAATCCTGCGTGGAGGTCTGCCAGCTCTGTGCGCCCGGCGCGACGGTCGCCGCTGTTTTGGGCGTCGTCGTCGGCAGGCTGCCGCTGGACCAATCCTCCCACGTGCTCTGGTCGCTGGATTGCCACGTGTCCGGCGTGGGGGTCGGCGTGTTCTGCGGCACGGGGGTCGGCGTGTTCGTCGGCAGCGCCTGCACCGTGCCGAACGGAACCGTTCCGTCGCTGATTTGCAGCGGGTCGAGCGTCGGGTCGGGCTGGATAAAGCAGCCCGTCAGGCCGCCCAGCATGCCCGCCAGCATCGCCGCCAGCGCCATTTTTTTGATGTTCTGCTTCACGCTCATTCCTCCGTTCCGTCAAGAATCGCGTCCACCTCGTCGAGCGAGACAATTTCGTAGGCAATCGGCATGCCCTTGTCGTTGGCCGCGCCCTTCGGGTTGAACCAGCATGCGTCGATCCCCGCGTTCTTCGCCGCCGCCATGTCGCTGGTCAGCGAGTCGCCGAGCATCAGCGCGCGCCGCTTATCCGTCACGCGCGCCAGCTCCATGCCCTTTTCCAGCATCAGCGGATTCGGTTTGGCCGCGCCGACCTCTTCGCTGATGATCAGCCCGCTGATATACGGCCGCAGTTCGCTTTTCGCCATGCGCCCGCGCTGCACCTGCCCGATGCCGTTGGTCACGATGATCACCGGGATTTTCGCGCTCCAGCGTCTGACCGCCTCCACCGCGCCGCGAAGCGGCACACTCTGCTGGCCCAGCGCCTCTACGAACGCGTCGCACATCTTCTGCGCGTCGCCGTCCCTGTGGATCGCCGCCAAAAACTGTTCAAACCGCCGCACGCGCAGAACGCTCTGCTCGATTTTCCCCTGTTCAAGCAGCTTCCAAAGCGCCTCGTTGATGGCGGAATAGGTCGCCAGCAGCTCCGGCGTAGACGAAAAGCCCATCGCTTCACAGGCTATGGCAAAGGCGTTTTCCTCCGCCTTATTGAAATCAAAAAGCGTATTATCCGCATCGCACAGCAGCACGTCGTAGCGCATTGTCGTTACCTCTCTTAATATGTTTTTGGGGCTTTGCCCCAAACCCCAGCAGGGGAATAATTCCCCTGCACCCCCGCTTCGCTTCGCGAAATCAAGGAAGATAGATTGATTGTATCACATTTATGGCACAAAGAAAAGCGGCGCGGGGTTCTTTCCTATCCCGCGTCGCTGGAAATGATTTGAAATCAGTTTTTCTCTGTCAACCATCCAAACACTTCTTTAGCATCCCGGACTCTTCCGAGTTCTGCATCACAAAGCCCCTTTTGCAGCTTTTCATGAAGCTGGTTTGCCGTCATCTCATCCATATTCAGGCTCGTAGGAGCTGGTTTCTTCTGCGAATCTTCTTTTTTCATATCCACCACTCCGGCGTCAAATCTCCCAGCGTGACGATCCGCCCGTTTTCGTAATCCATCATCACTTCGACGCTTTTGTAATCCTCCGGCATCATCTGGCTCATCAGCTCGCGGCATGCGCCGCACGGCGGAATCGCCCCGCCCTTGCTATTGATGGCAACCACGCGTTTCATCGCGTCTTCGCCGTTTGTGATCATGTTGAAAATCGCGTTCCGTTCCGCGCAGATGCCCAGCGTACAGGCACTGTCCACGCACACGCCGACGTAGATTTTCCCGCTTGCGCTTTCAATCGCCGCGGCCACGCCGCCCGCTTCGATGAAGCGCGAAACGTCGCGCGGCTTCAAAACGGCCTTTGCCGCATCATAAAGCTCATTCCAAACCTTGTCCATTATTCATCCTCCAGCAAGTCGCTCCTGCTGCCGGAAACCAGATCAATATTCTCGTATTTATCCTCGTCGTCGATCAGCTCGCTCAGCCCGTGCGCCACGCAGAGATCCGGCTCGTCGGCCAGCGTCGTGCGAATCTTGAGTTGGTCGCTGATCACGCCGTCCAGCCCGAAGAGCTGCGCGCCGCCGCCGCTGAGAGTAATGCCCTCGTCGAAGATGTCGCTCGCCAGCTCGGGCGGCGTGCGCTCGATCATCCTGTGCAGCGCGCTCATCAGGTCGCGCAGCGGCTCATCCAGCGCCTCGATCATCTCTTCGGAGGAGACCGTCACCGCGCGCGGCAGGCCGGAAACCAGACTGCGCCCGCAGGCATCCATTTCCAGCTTCACGCCGCGCATCCGTGCCGAGCCGATGTCGATTTTCAGCTCTTCCGCCGTCCGCGCGCCGATGAGCAGGTTGTGCTTCTTGCGCAGATAGTCGATAATCGCGTCGTCAAAGCGGTCGCCGCCGACGTTCAGAATGTCCCAGACAATCTGATGGCCGAAGGAAAACACGGATACGTTCGTCCGCCCGCCGCCGATGTCGATGTTCATGCGGCCATACGGCTGGTCGATGCGCATGCCCGCACCAATGGCGGAAGCCACGCCCTCGTCCACCGGCACGACGCTGCGAACGCCCGCGTCCACGATCACGTCCACCAGCGTCTGCCGCTCACTGGGCGCCATGCCGCCGGGCAGCGCCAGCAGCAGCTTGGGGCGGAACGTCGCGCGCTTGCCGACGACCTTGCGCATGAAGTAGCGCAGCATCTTGCTCACCAAGTCAAAACTGCGGATTCGCCCGTCGCGCAGCGGCCTTTCCACAATCAGCCCTGCCGGGGTGCGGCCATACATGCGCCGCGCCTCTTCGCCGACGGCGACCACATTGCGGGTCTGCCGATCATAGGCCACATACGCCGGTTCGCTGAGCACAATGCCCTTGCCCCGCACGACGATGTGCAGGGTCGATGTGCCCAAATCCATGCCCAGTTCATCCACGCCAAACATTCGTTGTTCTCCTTTATGCTTCTATGCTTCGGTCTTCGCGTATCGTCTCTTCGTCGCCTCGCCGCCGCGCAGATGGCGCTCCGCCTTGTTCTTCGCCATCACCGCCGCCACCTCTCTGTGCAGCGGCGCGGACAGCGCGGCCAGCCGCGATTCCATATCCTTGTGCACCGTCGATTTGGATACGCCCAGCACGCTGGCCGTCTTTCTCACCGTAGCGCCCGTCGCAGCGATATATTCCGCCTCGCGCAGCACCCTGCGCTCCATCGCCTGATTCACGCGCATCCCCCCAGACAGTCTCGCTCTTCCGGGCTATCCTATGCGGGGATGCAGCTTTTTTCCCTTGCAACCGTTCGCGTATCTTCGCGAAGCTGCAAGGCAATAACTTTATTATAATAACGCAGCGCGGGGCAATCGTCAAGTTTTTGGGGTTACCCTTCCACCGCTCACGCGGTCCCCCTCCCCTTTCTGGGGAGGTCAGGGGCTTTCTCTCGTTTTTTTGCATGCAATCTTATTTCTGTAATCCCAAAAACCTCCCCTTTCAAGGGGAGGGGAACCGCCCGCAGGCGGTGGAAGGGTCATTCAAAATACCCCAGCGCTTTTTCCTCGTCGCCGTCGTAAAGCACGCGCATCAGCGCCAGCCCGCAGGCGGGCGCGGTCTGCCCGAGCTGCAAGCGGTCGCCGGTCTGAATGGCGCGCTCGATGCAGCCCGGCGCGCGTTTGCCCGTGCCGACCTCCATCAGCGTACCCGCGATGATGCGCACCATGTTATACAGAAATCCGTCGCCCAGCACGGTGAAAATCACGTCTTCGCCCTGCCGCTTCACCTCCGCACGGTAAATCGTGCGCACGGTGCTTTTTGCGACGCTTCCGCTGGCGGCGAACGCGGCGAAGTCGTGCCTGCCGCAGAGACTCTGCGCCTCCTTGTGCATCAAACGCGCATCCATCGGCATGGGCGCGTGCGCCTTGTACTGCCTGCCGATGGCGCAGGCATGCCGCGCATTGCAGAACGTGTAGCGGTAGACCTTCCCGCAGGTGGAAAACCGCGCGTGAAAGCCTTCCGGCGCAAGCCCGCTTTCGCAGATGCGGATATCCGGCGGCAGCATCGTGTTCAGCGCGAAGCAGATTTTCTCCGGCGGGATGCGCGTCGCGCTGTCAAAGTGCGCGCACAGGCCGTAGGCGTGAACGCCCGCGTCCGTCCGGCTCGAGCCGGTCACGCCGATCTTTTCGCCCGTCAGCCGCGCAAGCGCTTCTTCCAGCGTCTGCTGTACGCTCGGGCCGTTGATCTGCCTCTGCCAGCCGCTGTAAGCCGTGCCGTCGTATTCGATCACCAGCAGAAAACGCTTCTGCCCCTCGGGCGGGTGATCCGCCGGGCTGGGGATATGGTGGCTCGTCAGCTTCAGCTCATCCAAGCAGCTTGCCCTCCGCCACGATGATGATCAAAAACGCCGCCATCGCCAGCGCGCCGTAGAGGTCGAGCTTCGTGTATTTCAGTTCGCGCAGGCGGGTGCGGTGGTCGCCGCCGCGGTAGCAGCGCGCCTCCATCGCCATCGCCAGTTCGTTCGCCCGGCGGAAGGAGCTGACGAACAGCGGCACCAGCAGCGGAATCATCGCCTTTGCGCGGGCAATCAGGTTGCCGCTTTCAAAGTCCGCGCCGCGCGCCATCTGCGCCTTCTGAATCTTGTCCGTCTCTTCCAGCAGCGTCGGGATGAATCGCAGCGCGATGGTCATCATCATCGCCAGCTCGTGCGCCGGGAAATGGATTTTCTCCAGCGGGTGCATGATCCGTTCGAGGCCGTCCGTCAGTTGAACCGGGCTGGTCGTCAGCGTCAGCACCGACGTGCCCATGACGAGGAACACAAGGCGCAGCGCGAAGAAAATCGCGTTGTTCAGCGCTTCCTTCGTCAGCGTGAAAAAGCCCAGCGTGAACAGCGGCGTTTCGCCCTGCACAAAGAACAGATTCAGGATGAACGTGAAGATGATGATGAACCGAAGCGGCTTCACGCCCTTCGCCAGATACGAAAACTTGATACCGGAAATGCGCACCACGATGTAGAGGAACGCCAGCGCAATCGCGTAGCCCGGCAGGTTCGCCACGATGAACACGCCCACGATGTAGAGAATCGTCAGAATCAGTTTCATCCGCGGGTCCATCCGATGAATTGGAGAATTGCCGGGGAAATACTGCCCCAGCGTGATGTCGTTAAGCATGGCGGCCTCCCTTCCCCACGATGGCTTCAACCGCCGCGCGGACTTCTTCGATCTTGTAAATGCCTTCCGGCACGTCGAAGCCCTTTTCGCGCAGCTTCTGCGCCAGCTCGACGGCCTGCGGCACGTCCAGCCCGATGGCGCGCAGCTCTTCGCCGCGGGAGAAGACCTCGCGCGGCGCGCCGTCCATCGCCACCTTGCCGTGGTTCATCACGATGACGCGCTCGGCCAGCGCCGCCACGTCGTCCATCGAGTGGCTGACCATCACGATCGTCGCGCCGGATTCCCGGTGCAGGTCGCTGATCAGGCCCAGAATCTCCTCGCGGCCCTTCGGGTCAAGGCCCGCGCAAGGCTCGTCGAGCACCAGCGTCTGCGGCTCCATCGCCAGCACGCCCGCAATCGCCACCCGGCGCATCTGTCCGCCGGAAAGCTCAAAAACCGAGCGTTGGGCAAGCTTGTCGTAATCCAGCGCGACGCGGCGCATCGCCGTGCGCACCCGGCGGTCGATCTCCGCCTCCTCCAGTCCGAGGTTCTTCGGGCCGAAGGCGATATCCTTGGCGACCGTCTCTTCAAAAAGCTGGTTCTCCGGGTATTGGAAGACCAGCCCGACGCGGCGGCGGATGGCGCGCTTGTCGGTGTTCTTGTCCGCCAGATCCATGCCGTCCACCGTGATCTTGCCGCTCGTGGGCAGAATCAGGCCGTTGAGGTGCTGCACCAGCGTCGATTTGCCGCTGCCAGTATGGCCGATCAGGCCGACGAATTCGCCGTCGTGAATCGTCAGGCTCACGTCGTCCAGCGCCTTGGTTTCATACGGCCCACCCTGCATGTATACGTAATTCAGATGTTCGATGACAATCGACATACTTCCTCCACCATCTCGTCCACGGTCAGCACATCCGCGCGTACGTCCACGCCGTCCGCCCGCAGGCTGTGCGCCAAATCGGTCATCGGCGGCACGTCAAGCCCCAGCGCGCGCACCTTGTCCACCTTCGTGAAGACCTCGCGCGGCGTGCCGTTCATGGCGATCTTGCCGTCGTCCATCACGATCATGTAATCCGCCGTCGCGGCCTCGCTCATGTAGTGCGTGATGATCACCACGCTGATGCCCTCTTCCTTGTTCAGCCGGTGCACGGTGTTCATCACCTCGCGCCGTCCGCTCGGGTCGAGCATCGCCGTCGATTCGTCGAGGATGATTACGTCCGGCTTCATCGCCAGCACGCCCGCAATCGCGACGCGCTGCTTCTGTCCGCCGGAAAGCATGTGCGGCGCTTTCTTGGCGAACTGGCTCATGCCGACGGCTTTCAGCGCGTCGTCGATGCGCACGCGGATTTCCTGCGGCGGCACGCCGTTGTTTTCCAGCCCGAAGGCCACGTCCTCTTCCACGACCGTCGCGACAATCTGGTTATCCGGGTTCTGAAAGACCATGCCCGCGTGCTGGCGGATATCGAAAACGAGGTCGTCGTCCTTCGTGTCCATCCCGCAGACCCAAACCGTGCCGCTCTCCGGCACATACAGCGCGTTGAACAGCTTGGCCAGCGTCGATTTGCCGCTGCCGTTGTGGCCGAGAATCGCCAGAAACTCGCCCTTCTTCACGCGCATGCTCACCTCATCGACGGCGTTTTTCTCCGCTTCCGGGTAACGGTAGCAGAGGTTGCTGGCGATGATGCGGTTTCCCTCAACATTTGTCACCGATTTTTCCTCCATAGGTTACGTTTTGGGGCGCCGCCCCAATCCTCGGCAGGAACCTGAGGTTCCTGCACCTCCCGCCTTCGGACGGCTTGGCAATCCAAAACCCTTGTAGGGGCGCGCATTGCGCGTCCGCGAATTTGTGCCCGCCTGTTTTCAAAGCAAAAAAACAGCGCCCAAAGAATATCCCCTGGGCGCTGTGAAAGCATAGCAAAATCTTTGCCGTCTTCTTCCATCCAGACTATACTGTCGGTTTCGGAATTTCGCCGAATCGCAAGCCATTTTGGCCCGTCGCGGACTCTACCGCCGGTCGGGAATTTCGCCCCGCCCTGAAGACGAATTGATTATAGCATAAAGCCATTCAAAAGGAAAGAGGAAATATGCGAAATACCCTTCCACCGCTCACGCGGTCTGAAACCTTCACTTCGTTTCGGCATATTTTCAAATTGGTTCTGCCACCGGCAGCATTTGAAAATATGCTCCTTAAAAGGGGAGGTCAGGGCTTATTTGCGCAGCCCCAAGCTCCCCTTTTAAGGGGAGCTGTCAGCGAAGCTGACTGAGAGGTTACTGGTTAAACGTGACGACCTCTTCCTTCGGCGGGTCGCACGGCTCAACCGCCTTGACATAGAGCACCGGGCCGACGCCCTTATACTGCGTCCGCTCCTCGGCTCTGACCTCGGCGGTGATCATCTGCCAGGTCTTCGGCTGGGGAATCGGCAGGCCGTTCGCCTTGGCGATGAAGCCGACGAA
>CAKTXH010000049.1 GCA_934630975.1 uncultured Clostridia bacterium
GTGCCGATGGCGAACATGCCCTGCGCGGCGTTGCCCATGCCGCCGAGGGTCGTGGAGGATTCCACGCCGATGACCTTCGCGCCGTTCTCCGCGGCGGAAAGCGCGGCGGTCGTGCCGGAAGCGCCCATGCCGATGACCAGCACGTCGCAATCCACGGTCTCGTCCTCACCCTTGACGACTTCGGCCTTCTCAAAGGTCAGGCCCGCCTGCTCGAGCGCGGCGGTCGCGGCCTCGATCACGGCGTTGGAGGTGAGGGTCGCGCCGGAGACGGTATCGACATACGGCGTCTGGTTCGCGACGATCTCTTCGCAGAGCTGCGGCATGGCCGCGCCGCCCAGAGCGGGCGTCTCGCTGATGCCGGTGGCCTCAGCCGCGGTGATCTTGCCGTCCTCGACGGTCACGTTCACGGTCACGTCGCCGCCGAAGCCCTTGGCGGAGGCGGAGAAGGTCTCGGCGCTGGCCATCGCCGCGCCAAAGATCATGGCGGAGGCGAGCACGGCGCTGAGCGCTGTTTTCATGTTCTTCATGAAAAAATACCCCTTTTCTGTTTTCCGGCAGGGCGGAGAAGAACTTCGCCCTGCGTTTGTGAATAGATTATCACGACGGATTTGGAAAGAAAAGGGGTTTTGCGCCGTTGGTCGTTTTTCGTGCGTAACTGGCACAGGCTAAACGGATTGAGACGAAAAAAGTAAGAATATTTGACCCCGAAGGTTTCCAAAGGGCGAGCGGAAAGCCCTTTGGTCGTGCCCGCAGGCACGAAATCTTATTTGGCGGGGAGAAGGACATTGACGATAAACAGACGGTTTTCGTCCGAAAGCGTCATTTCCCCGCCCAGCGCATGCACGCAGTCGCGCACACTGCGCAGGCCGTACCCGTGCGCGTTCGCATCCGCCTTGGTGGTGGAAAAGCCGCTGCCCGCGCGGCGGCGCTCGCCCTGATAGCGGTTCTCCGTGCGGATGACGAGCAGATTGCCGCGCAGGTTGGTGCGCAGGGTGACGGTTTTATCCTCCTCCTCGGGCAGGGGCGCGACGGCCTCGATGGCGTTATCGAGCAGGTTGCCGTAAAGCGTGCACAAATCCGGGCTGGAAATGGCGTTCAGCGCGCCGATGGCCTCCTGCGAAATGCAGGGGATGAGCGACGCGCCCACGCGGCTGCACTCGTCCATCTTCTGCGCCAGCAGCACGTCGAGCACCTGACAGCCGGAAATGCGCTGTACGGCGACGGGCGCGAAGCGGTGCGTCAGCGTGGCGATGTATTCCGCCGCCTCCTGCGAACCGCCCATCGCCGCGAGGGTGGCGAGGTGGTTGCGCATGTCGTGGCTGAGTTTGTTGATGCTGTCGATCTGCTGCTGACGCTGGGCCATCTGCGCTTCCAGCCGCTCGAGGGTCATGTGGTCGTGCTCGGCCTGCCGCTCCCGGTCGATGCCCTCCACCAGCCGGTTGGAGAGCAGCGAGACGGCGACCGCCAGCAGGCAGACCAGAAAGCACAGCGCGCTCATCGTGCCGGAATAGCTCACGTCGCCGACCATGAACGAGCGGTATTGCAGGCTTTTGACGTACAGGTAAGGCACGGCGGGCAGAAAGATCAGCGCGGCCATCGTGCGGTTCATCCGCCGGTCGTGCACAAGGCAGGCCGAACGGCGCAGAAAGAGACAGCAGAGCGTTTGCAGCGCCATCAGCGGCAGGGTGAGCGCGAGCTGGTCGGCTGCGCTGCTTTCCATGCGGAAGGCTTTCATAAACGGAAGCATATCCCACAGCAGGGATTTGCACATATCCAGCGACAGATGGAACACCAGCGAGCTGTTGAGCACCTGCATCAGCGGCAGCTCGTACAGCGCCCAGCCCGTCAGCGCCACGGCGGCAAAGTGCAGCAGAATGTTGAGCACCATGTCCGAGGAGCTTTGGCCGATGCGCAGCGCGGCGAACGCGAACGCCATCGCGGCGCAGAAGAGGGCGCGCAGCGCGCGGCGGCGCGGGGTTTCGCACCGGCGGGCCAGCCCCTGCCGGGCATACGGGCGCAGAAAGAGCAAAAGCGTCGCCAGCTCCAGCGCGCCGTAGAGCAGGGCGACGGCAAAAACGGACAGGCTCATAGCTGTTCCCCCATAAAGCTGGTCAGCGCTTTTAAAAAGTCGCGCTTCTTGTGGCGGCTGACGGGCAGAACGTCCCCGCCGACGGTCACGTCGCAGCCGCTGATGCACTCCACGTGCGCCAGCGAGACGATGCAGGCGTTGTGGATGCGGAAAAACGCGTTTTCCGGCAGCTGGCTTTCCAGCGCGGAGAGCGTCATACGCAGTTCGAGCGTTTGCGCGGCGGTATGCAGCCGAACCTTGCGCCCGTAGGTTTCGGCATAGAGGATATCGCGCACGGGGACGACGGTGGTTGCGTCCTGCGTGTGCAGGGTCAGCGCGGCGGGCACGGCCGGGCCGAGACGGCGCAGCGCCTTGCCCATCAGGTCGTCCAGCCGCGAAAGCGTGATCGGCTTGACCAGAAAATCCAGCGCGGCGACGGCGTAACCATCCAGCGCGCGGGCGACGAGGTTGGTGCAGAAGACAATCAGCACGCGCTCGTCGCGATCGCGGATGCGGTGCGCCGCGTCCATGCCGCTCAGGCCGGGCATGTCGATATCCAAAAGAAGCAGATCGACGCCCGGCTGATACGCCGCCACCAGCGCCGAACCGCTGTCGAACGCGCGGATTTCCGCCTCGACGCCGCGCGCGGCGCAGACCTGCCGCAGAAGCGCGCCGAGCTGCTCCCGCTGGGGCGCTTCGTCCTCCGCCAGCCAGATTTGCATGCGCAACGCCTCCCGTTCCTTTCGTGTGCCCTTATGGTATCATATTGCGCGCGGAAAATCCACCGAAAACGGGGGAAAGATGCGAAAATCCGCTTTCAAAAGAAGGTAAAATGCGTTATAATCAAACGGAATATGTCATCCGAGAGGAGTTTGTTTTTTCCCATGAACCAAGAGACGATGAATCCGCAGACCGCGCGCAAGCTGCTGGAGGTTGGCGAGGCGTTTCGGATTCCCGGCCCGTTTTTCTCCTACGAGGAGATCAAGATGGGCAATGTCAACCACACCTATAAAGTCAACTACATCCGCGACGACGGCACCGGCATGGCGAAGGTCAAATCCTATCTGGTGCAGCGGGTCAACACATACGCGTTTCAGCAGCCGGTGGAATTGATGAAGAACATCGACGGGGTGACGGAGCACATCCGCAAAAAGCACCCCGGCGCGCAGTATCTCCACTTCCACCACACGCAGGACGGGCGCAACTACCTGTTCGACGCGGACGGTTTCTGGCGGCTGAGCAACTACGTGCCCTCCGTGACCTACGATTCCTGCGACGATTTGGACGTGGTGCGCAGCGCGGGCGAGGCGTTCGGCAATTTCCAGATGATGCTCTCGGATTTCGACGCGAGCAGCCTGTATTATACCATCCCGGATTTCCATAACACCCGCAAGCGCTACGCCAAACTGCGCGAAGACATGGCGCTCGACCCGTGCGGCCGCGTGGAGGAGGTTCAGGCGGAGCTTGACTGGCTGCTCTCCGTGGAGGAGCGCGCCTGCACGCTGACGGATCTTTACGAGCGGGGCGAGCTGCCGCTGCGTGTGACCCACAACGATACGAAGATCAACAACGTGCTCTTTGACGAGGAGACCAAGCGGGCGCTGGTCGTGATCGACCTGGATACGGTGATGCCGGGGCTGGTCGGGCACGATTTCGGCGACGCGATCCGCTTTGCGGCGAACTTCGTCGAGGAGGATTCCCCGCACGACGACAAGGCGGGCGTGAACCTGAACGTCTATTGGGCGTTCGCCGAAGGCTTCCTCAAGGAGACGGCTTCCACGCTGACCCCGCGCGAGGTGGAAATGCTGGGCGAAAGCTGCTTTGCCCTGGCCTGCGAGCTGGCCACGCGCTTTCTGGATGATTATATCGTCGGCGACAAATACTTCAAGATCAAGAGCGCCAAGCATAATCTGGTGCGCACACGCTGCCAGATTGCGCTGGCGAAGGACATGCTGCGGAAAATGGACGCGATGAACGCCATCGTGATGGATTGCTATCGGCGGTATCGCGCATGACGCGGCCGCGCAACGAGAACGAGAGAAGAGGAGGCGCAGGAAACATGAAAATCGCGGTGATCGGCTGCGGCGCGATGGGCGCGCTGTACGGCGGCTATCTGAGCCAAAACAACGAGGTGACGCTGGTGGATCGAAACCTCGAGCGCATCGCCAAAATTCAAAAGGACGGCCTGCGCATCGCCGAGCCGGACGGAAGCGCGAAAATCTATCGCCCGGGCATTACGGGCGACACGAGCGGCATGCAGCCGGTCGATCTGGTGATTCTGTTCGTCAAGGCCATGCAGAGCGAGGCGGCGCTGGAAAAGAACCGCGCGTTGATCGGCAGAGATACCTATTTAATGACCCTCCAGAACGGCAGCGGCCACGAAGAGACGCTTCGCCGCTTTGCGGATGACGCGCATATCGTCATCGGCACGACGCAGCACAACAGCGCCGTCACCGGCGTGGGCGAAATCCGCCACGGCGGCAGCGGATGGACGCACATCGGCCCGCTGACCGGCGACGCGGCGCGGCTGGAGGCAATCCGCACGGCGTTTGCTTCCTGCGGGTTTGAAACCGACTGCATGCAGGATATCAAGCGCCTGATCTGGCAGAAGATGCTGACCAACGTTTCGGCCAGCGTGCTCACCGGCGTGCTGCAAGTGCCGATGGGCTTCATCGCCGAAAACCCGAACGCGTGGGCGCTGTGCGAAACGCTGGTGCGCGAGGCGGTGGCCGTCGCGGCGGGCGAGGGCATTGAATTCGACGCGGATGAAAAGGTCGCCGAAGTGCGCAAAGTCTGCACGGACAGCCCCGCCGGGCTGACCAGCATTTACGCCGACCTGCGGGACGGCCGACGCACCGAGGTCGATACCATCAGCGGAAGCGTCGTCCGCGCCAGCGATAGAAACGGCGTGCCCGCGCCGACCCACCGCGCGATGGTTCGGTTGGTGCACGCAATGGAACAAAAACATCAGGCATAAAGCAAAGGACGCTGTGGAAGAGCAATTCCGCAGCGTCCTTTTGTTGTAAAAACGACCATTAATGGTCAAAGTTGGTAAAAGAGGGCATAGAAAACAGCCCCTTTAGGGGCTGCCAGTGAAAGCGGTGCGGTTGGCGGATCTTCAATGCGCGTGAGTGCCGCCGGCAATATGCCCTTACAGGGCTTAGTCAAACCACCGGCTAAGCCGGTGGTCATGATTGCGCGCCAAAAAAAGAAGTGCGGTGAGGAAGCAAAGCGCGAAATAATGGGATGGAAAGAATGAAGGCCGCGTGGTAAAATAGGTTGCGAGAATGGATTTGGTTCGTATGTGGGAAAGAATATTCATATAGAGGATGGAATAGGGCTGTGACAATTCAGATGATGCAGGCTTTTTGGCAAGCGGCTAAATTGGGAAATTTTACACGCGCGGCGGAAAACTGCTTTATGACACAACCGGCGTTCAGCCGTTTGATGAGCAGGTTTGAAAAGGAAATGGGCGTCCGGTTATTTGAGAGAACGACGCGCCATGTGACGCTGACGCCCGAAGGCGTGATTTGCCTAAAACGGATTGACGAAATTCTGGAGGCGTATGACCGAATGAGAACAGAGCTGGAGGAAGCCCAAAGCGCTGTGGTGACGGAGCTGCATGTCGGATACAACCCGGTGTCCGGCCCGCCGGAGTTCTTTGTTCAGGCGCTTCGACAGCTTCAAAAGGCCTATCCGCATGTCCGCGTGACCATTGTTCGAACCTATTCGAATCAATTGTACGAGCAGGTGATAAACGGACAGATTGATTTCGCGCTGGTATCGCAGGCCTATCAGAGGTCGGATATGCCGGTTCAGGGCAGGCCGCTTCAGCCGATTTTGCTCTACGCACTCGTGGAAAATCGAAATCCGCTGGCGAAACTGGAGACAGTTTCCGCCTGTGAGCTGGCGGAATATCCGCTGTTCTTCATGAAAAATACGGCGCCGCTGACACGCGAATCTCTGGTAATGGCTTTTCAGGCGAAGGGAATGACGATGCGCGAAGATGGCGAAGTGGATGATCTGGAAGAGATGGTGATGCGCGTTCGAATTGGCAACGCGATCGGAATTTCCAGTTTTTGCGACCCAAACCGATCTTATCCGGATATTGTGCCGGTTCGCATTGCAGAATATGGGCAGCCGGACAGAGCGGCCTGCCGTGCGATGGTTTGGCGTAAGGATTGCACGCATCCGTGCGTTGGCGCGATGCTTGCGATCCTTGACCAAATGGCAAAGGAAAAACCAAGTCGGAACGGCATATATCCCTTTGATTGACGGATTCATAGCAGTTTTGGTATCAATCGCGGACAAAAGCGAATCAAATCGGCATTTGTCATATCTTTCACAGACTGATATAATGAGAGACAGCTCGACAGAAAAACAAATGAGCCAAAAAGGAGCGGTAGACATGAAGAAGATCGTTGCGATGGCCATGACGCTGTGCCTGATGTTAGGGCTGGCTGTGGCGGAAAACGAGAATACGTTCACCGGAACGGCCAAAGGCTTTGGCGGCGACGTATCCGTTACCATTACGGTTGAGGATGGAAGAATAACCGATGCGGTTGTTACGGGCGATAACGAGACCCCCTCGATTGGCGGTCAGGCTGTTGAAACCCTCGGTGGGGCGATTGTAGAAGCGCAGTCGGCGGAGTTTGACAGCGTTTCCGGCGCAACCGTGACCAGCAGCGCTGTGCGCGAGGCACTCAAGGATGCGATGCGTCAGGCGGGATTGATGGAGGCGGCAAGCCAGACCATGACTGCCGGAACCTATGAGTTTACATATCGCGGCTATTGCTCGAATGTGACCGTGGCAACCACTGTCAGCGAAACGGCGATTGAACAGGTTGAAGTGGTCAGCAACGATGAAACCGTGGGCATCGGTTCTTATGCGATTGAACGTATTCCAGCGGCGATTGTTGAAAATCAGACTGCCGGTGTGGATGGCGTTTCCGGCGCGACGGCAACCAGCAATGCGATTCTTTCCGCCGTGCGCGATGCGCTGAATGCAGCCGGCGCGGATATGGCGATTTATAACCGCACGCCCGAAGCACCGGAGGCTGTGGATGAAACCTACGATACCGATGTCGTTGTCGTCGGCGCGGGCGCGGCTGGATTTGCCGCCGCGGTGACGGCGCTTCAAGATGGCGCGGACGTGATCATCCTGGAGAAGATGGATATTCCGGGCGGCAACACGGTTCGTTCTTCCGGCGTGTGGAACGTGGCGGGCCCGGATCAGAAGGAAATCGACGATTTTGTGGAGTACACGATGAAGGGCGGCCATTACATGAACAACGAGGCGCTTGTTCGCGTGATGGTCGAAGGCTCCTGGCAGATCGGCCCGTGGCTTAAGGAGCTGGGTTTCCCGGTCAACGAGAAGGGAAGCAGCGTTGAAGGTTTGGCGCGCGGTCTGATTACCGATTACTATAAGAAGGTAGAAGAGCTGGGCGGTCAAATTCTTTACGCGACCAAGGCGGAGAAGATTCTGATGAATGACGGCAAGGCCTGCGGCATTGAGGCAACCTCCGGCAATGGCGGCAAGGTGACGGTCAATGCAAAGTCTGTCGTGATTGCCACCGGTGGATTTGGTTATGATCTTCAGAAGTGCTACGAACTCAAGCCGTCTTTGACCGGCATGATTACCAACAATCAGGTCGGCGCGACGGGCGACGGCATTTACATGGCGGAGGCCGTGGGCGCGAACCTCGTTGACATGGATCAGATTCAGGCGCACCCGACCGTCGAGCAGAGCACCGCAACGCTCATCACGGAGGGCGTTCGCAAGGCCGGCGGTATTCTGCTTAATGCGGAAGGCAAGCGTTTCACGGACGAGTGCAATTATCGTGATATTGTTGCAGGCGCGATTCTGGAACAGACTGGCGCATATGCGTATATCGTGTTTAATCAGGATCTCTATGATAACAATGGCAACATTCCGACCTATGATAAGCTGGGCATTGTGGCGCATTGTGCGAATACCGATGAAATTGCCGCGTATATTGGGTGCGACGCGCAGACTGTCGCCGACAGCTTTGCGGCGTGGAATACGGCCTGCGAAAACAAGAACGATCCGGAATTTGCCAGCGAATACGACTGGGAGCGGAATATCACGACCAGCGGTCCGTGGTATGTGATTAAGATTGCGCCGGGCATCCATCACACGATGGGCGGTATCCAGATCAATACCGAGGCCGAGGTGATCTCCACCGAAGGCACGGTGATTCCGAGTCTGTATGCCTGCGGCGAAGTGACCGGCGGCGTTCACGGCGGTAACCGCGTCGGCGGCAACGCTTTGATTGATTGCCAGGTGTTTGGCCGCATTGCGGGCGAACAGGCTGCCAAGAACGCTCAATAATGTAATTCTCATGTAAAAAGTTCCTGCTGTCGGAAATGCTTTCGGCAGCGGGAGCTTTTTTTGCGCGCTTGACGGTACGTTCTTCACAACCCGCGCCCAAAGGGTTATAATCAAAAGAAGCATGGAGGCGGAAAGGAGGGCGGCAGCCGTGGAGGAGCGCGCATGGTTTGAACAGGTCTATCGGCAGAACGTGGATTTGCTGTTCCGCGTCGGCCGCCGCCTGCTGGATTCGGATGAAAACCCGGATACGCTCTATGACATGGTGCAGGAGATTTTCCTGCTGCTGTGGGATCGGCGGGAGACGCTGAAAACGCATCCCAACATCGGCGGCTGGCTGATGGCCGCGCTGTGCGTTGGCATCGTCGGCGCGCTGCTGCTGGTGACGATCGCGCTCGGGCTGCTGCTGTTCGCGCTGGCGTGGCGCAGGGTGCGGAAGGAGGAGGTTTGAACCATGCTGAAACGATGCATACGCGCGGAGAACCGAAAGCTGCACGCGTCGCCAATCTGGCTGATGTTTCTGATTCTGCCGGTGATTTCCGCCGGATACGGCACGTTCAACTATTTGCAGAATCTGGAAATCCTGACGGACGGCTGGTACAGCCTCTGGACGCAGCACACGCTGTTTTATTCGATGTTTTTCTTTCCGGCGATGGTGGCCGCCTATGCGGCGTATCTCTGGCGGCTGGAACATTTGGGACATAACTGGAACCTCATCATGGCCGCGCCGATCAGGCCGATGTGCCTGTTTGCCGCAAAATTCGTGGTCGTCGCCAAGCTGGCGCTGCTGACGCAGGCGTTCGTCTTTGCGCTGTACGTGTTTTGCGGCAAGGCGTTCGCGCATTTTCCGGGATGGCCGCCCGCCGAGCTGCCGCTGTTCCTGCTGCGCGGCGCGCTGGGCGCACTGGCCGTGATTGCGGCGCAGCTCGTGCTTTCCATGATCATCCGCGGTTTTGCCGTGCCGATCTTTCTAGGCCTGCTCGGCGGCATTGCCGGCATGCTGGCCGGGGCAAAGGGATATTCGCTGCTTTGGCCCTACGCGCTTATGCAGATGGGCATGAACGCGAATAAAAGCGAGGATGTGCTTTCCGGGCGGTATGTTCCATTTCTGCTGAGCTGCATGCTCTGGACGGCGGGCATGTTCGCCGCGGCGTGGTTGGCGATGAAAAAGAGGGATGTGAAAGCGTAAGGAAAACGCTGAAAGAATAATAAAAAGGCCATGCGCTGGGAAAACGCATGACCTTTTTTACTGGTGCAGCGACCGAACTCATATCCGAACCCGAAAATCCTTCTCCCAGTTTGTTTTTCAGGTCGTCGAACGTGATTGTTTCTGTTCCTTCGCGGAAATTGTAAGTCAGAACCAGTTTATCATCATAAAGGAAAACCGCATTGATGAATGTATCAATCAACATCCGACGGTGTGAAAGCTGCCGTACATCGAGTTTGCGAAAGCGGTCGAGAAAGAAGCGCAACTGTTCTTCGGTGATGCGGGGCTTCGCCAGCTTTTCTGCGGCGATTTTGTTTTCAAGTTCGTCGCGTGTGGCTTCGAGCTGGTCAAAGCGTTCCTTGGTGGAACGATTGAGGATTCCCGCTTGAATGGCGTTGAGCAGGTTGTTGATGGCGACATTGGTTTCTTTGAGCTGCTTTTCATACAGCGGAAGATTGACGTTTTCTGCATCCTGCAAAGCGATTAGCGCGGCAACAATCGCGTCAATGGTTGTGTCGTTCATCACCATCTTCATGGTTGCGTTCACGACGATATCTTCAATCCAATCCTTGCGAACCGATTTTTTATTGCAGACCGCACGTCGTTTCTTGATGGATACACATTTGTAATAGCGATGAACTTCGCCGCTGCGTCCCTTTCCGCTATCACCGCACATATATGCGCCGCAGCAGCCACAAAACAGCTTGGTGGTCAGCAGATAATCTTCCTCTGCCTTATGACGGGCAGGGGATTTCTTGTTTTGGGCGAGCTTAGCCTGTACACGGTCAAAGAGTTCTTTCGGAACGATGGCTGGGATGCCGTCAGGCACAACGACATCTCGGAAGGCGTACTCGCCGATGTAGCGTCGATTGTTCAACATGCGTTGAATACTGTTGTAATTGATATCTCCGCCGCTTTTATTTTTGATGCCCTTTTCCTTAAAGAAGTCGATTAGTTCCTTCATGGTCGCACCCTCAATATAGCGCTTGAAGGCTTCCAGAACGAAGGGAGCGGTCAACGGGTCGATTTGGAAATGCTGTTCCTCGTCAATCACATAGCCGATGGGCATTGAACCGCCGTTGAATTTGCATTTCAAAGCGTTCTCTGTCATACCGCGCGTCACCTTCTCGGCGAGGTCAGCAGAATAATACTCTGCAAAGCCCTCCAAGACGGATTCCAGCAGGATACCGTCCGCGCCGGAAGAAATCACCTCAGTTGCGGAAACAACGCGGACATTGTTCTTCTTGAGCAACACCTTATAGCGGGCGCTGTCGTAACGGTCGCGGGAAAAGCGGTCGAGCTTCCAGACGATGACCATATCGAACAGGTGCTTGTCGCTGTCCTTAATCATCTCCTGAAACGCTGGACGATGGTCTGTCCGTGCGGAATAGGCGCGGTCGATGTAGTGTTTTAGAACGGTAATGTCGTTCTTCTCCGCGAAAGCCGTACACTCGCGGATTTGTCCTTCGATGGATTCTTCGCGCTGGTTGTCGGAAGAATAGCGGGCGTAGATGACAGCTTTCATGAATATCGACTCCTCAAATGTCATTGCTGTTTCTACTATACCATATAAAAAGTATGGAAAAAAGAGAAAAAACAAGGGAAAAAAGAAAAAAACTAAAATTTATAGAAAAGTGAGATAAAAGAGGCGGAATAAGCGTCTTTATAAATGGTGGAAAAATAAATTCAGGGGGGGTAATGAAACACAAATGCTAACTTTTTACACCGTAGTTTGGACGATGCACAGTGAAGACGATCGGGTATTTTTTCAGCAGCTCTATATGGATTATGAGTTGTTGATGTTCAAAAAAGCGTTGACTGTCTTGAAAAATGAGGAAGAAGCGTTAGATGCTGTGGGTGATGCGTGCCTGATGCTTATGAAACGCATTTCAACGCTGAGACAACTTTCTGATATGAGCTTGAGAAGATATATCATCATAACGGTCGAACATGCTTCAATCAATAGACTAAGACGATTGAAAAAGGCAAACCAGTACACGTTTACGATGGATGAAGAATGTACACAGGAATTAGCAGCAAATGAGACTCCGATTGAAGAACAAATTATTATTGCCGGAGAAAAACAAAGACTAAAAAAAGCTATACAGAAGTTGTCAAAAAGAGAACAATGGATATTGTCGATGCGATTCGATGAGGAGATGACACATAAGCAAATCGCGCAGCAGATAGGCGTGAAAACTCAAAACATTGGCGGAATATTGGAAAGAACGTATAAGCATCTTAGAAAGATACTTGAGGAGGTGGATTGCGTTGAAAGAAATGAATAAACCGGAGTATCAGGATGACCGAAAACTGCGGATTGAATATCAAAAGGTTTTGATTTCAAAAGCGATTAGAGAACTGCGTGATGAAGAAGTTCATTTGCTGATGGAGAGTACTCCTGAGGATCAACGATACTTGGAATTTTTGGAAAAAAACAGAGAGAAACGATTGAAGAAGCTGATGCGTCATTTGCGTTGGCTGGGTTTGAAAAAGCAGTTTTTTACAGTAGCACCCCGAACAATGCGTTTTGCGGTAGCAGCGTTGGGGATTCTTTGTATCGGCCTCACTACGACATTTGCGTCAAATGAAACATTTAGAGTTCGTGTGTTTTCGATGTTCGCAGAAGATCATGGGCAATATACGGCTGTAAGTCTACAAGAAGATAAACAAAAAGCCTTTGATGTTCCAGCTGAGTGGGAGGGAATGTATTATCCATCCTATATTCCAGCTGGATTTGAGGTTGAGAGTATTGATAATTTGTTTGGTCGCGAATTGTCTGTTTATATGCACGATAAGAAGAACCCGGATGCTCGCTTAATTTTTGAAGAAATGTCTGAAACAAATGAGATGAATATGGATACCGAAAATGCAAGAGTATACCATACAGAGATACATGGAAGTGATGCAATCGTCTCGGTTAAAGAAAAAACATCGGCTGTTATATGGAGCAAAAACAATAGGATTCTTTCGGTTATGATGGATGGAGACAATGAGGAACAAGTTCTTAAAGTTGCGGAAAGCGTGAAACAAATAAAATAAAAAAATTTTGAAAAATGGAGATAAAAGTGCAGAAAGATGTGTCTATATAGATAGACAAACAAAAAGGAGGAAATCCCTATGAAAAAAATGGTATCGGTGTTCCTGATGATGTTGCTGGTCGTAACAGCGCTTGTTTCCTCTGCGTGGGCAGAAGGAGAGATTCAACCCTTTTACAATCAGACAGCCAGAATCAGCGTAAGCTTGGTAATTAACGGATCGACGGCTGAATGTACGGGAAAGATCATCCCCAATAGCGATGCTACTGTAAGCAGCATGACGATGAAACTTCAACAGAAAAAGGATGGAAATTGGACAACGATTGCATCATGGCCTGCAAGCGGCTCGAAAGGGGAAGCGGTAAGCCTTTCTAAAACCAAAAACATTTCTAAAGGGTATAGCTATCGTGTTTATGTGAGTGGAACGGTGAAGAATGGCGTTGATCCGGCAGAAACGCCTAGCAAAACGAGCTCGATCAAAAGTTACTAATCCCATTTGGTTCTAAACTTTGTATGTTGTTGCGAACAATGAAAGGAGGTGAAGGCATGAGATGCCGTGATCCGTGTATGGCCAGATTAAAGAAAAAGTCCCTGCGAAAAGTGTTGGCACACAGCATCATCCCAAAGATGATGGTTTTCACAAGGACAATCTCATTGTAACATCAACCCGATTTTTTTTCAAGCATTTGATTGGAAAATTGTAGAATCGACCAGAAACAAATGAGATTTCAAAGGAGGCACTGTCAATGAAAAAGTTGGCTATGTTTGTTGTTCTTTCGATGTTGTGCTGCTTCTATGCTGCAACGAGCCTTGCGGCGCAAACGAATTACTGGAAGTTCCATATTGTTGCTGATGAACGAGTTGATGGCAACAGCGAACCTGTTCCCAAGAATGACAGTGAGCAAATCTGTCATGTAACGCCGACCTCTGGCGTGTCTGACAGCAAGGGATTCTACGTTCGCAGCCGTACTTATGTCGGCGATCATGAGGCGTCTCAGGCAATGAAGATTGCTGTGAATAACAAGCATTACAAGCTGAACTATTCCGTGCGTAAAGGTGTGGCAGGAGCGTTGTACAATCTTCGTGGCCAGGCGGATAAAGAAATCACTTGCAGTGGACGTTGGAATCCGTAAAACATATTTCAATATGCCACGAGAAGGGTATGCCTCTCGTGGCATATCTATTATAACAACAAATACATGCGGTGACTGTCAAATGAAAGGGAGCATCCGATATGAGCAGAGATAAAAAGAGAAAGAAGAAACTGGTTGCGTTTTTGCTTATCATTCTGAGTTGCGTTGCGTTGGCTTATATTTACCATAAAACGCTGGATTATGCTGAATCACAAACGTCGATTGAAGAAAATAATATGTCTGCTGTTTTTAACGATGAACAATATGCTGTCAGTTCCAGCGGTAATGAAAAAAACGATATGTTTGAGAGCTATGCAAATGAAGAACGATACGAGAATTTAAGTATAACTGATAATGTCAGAATTGAATTGATGAACCACCCGATATCGGATTTTGATGAGATGCCCTCTTTTACGGTGAAATACATGTCTATTCCAGAGCAAAGTCTGCGTTCCCTGTTTTCCTGCAATAATAGAGAAGAAGGTCCCATACCGGTGTATACTTCGGATCGTGGTGATAAACTGACGATTTCAGCGGCAGAAGCGGTTTATTATGAGACGAATGATTATGATAAATATTCGTATTTTTTGCCTATTGATGATGAAATCAACGATATGTCAAACTATTTTGTTCATGACACTGATTTGGATTTTTGCAGCTCGGAAGATGCTTTAGAGCAAATCAACAGCATTTTGTCCTCCGTTGGGATATCGCCAACAAACAGCCGTATCATAGCGATGGATCAAGATTCGCTCAACGATGCGCAAAAAATAATAGAAAAAAGTCTGTTTTGGCAGTCTGAGCCGAAAACACGTCAGAAGAAATACGCTCGCACATGGAGTAAAAGAGAGGAATGCTATGTAGTTGTTGCAGAGCAATCGTTTAATGGTTATCCGGTTGATGCGACTTTTTGCAGAAGTGCAACAGATAAGACACGATTTCCAACACGTGTTGTCGCTATGGTTGATTCATCTGGTGTGATTGGAATGAAAATCACGGGTATGTACTCAGTGGTTTCAAAAGAAGCGAATAAACCAGTTATTGATTATAAAATGGCTGTCAAAGCGTTGACTGACTACTACGCTCAGAGTATTTCCGAAAAGAAGCTCTGCTTTGTTCGAGCGGAATTGAAGCTGGTTGCAATGGAACGAAAAAATGAAATCGTTTTAAGTCCGATGTGGATTTTCAGCTCGACAGATGAGGGGGCTTCGCCTGATGAAATACAAGCGCGAAACATTGATGAACATCTGTTTATAACCAGAGTTTATGTGAACGCTTATACTGGAGAAGTGATTTCGAGATGAAAAGGACATATTTTTTTAATCTTCTAAAGATGAAAATGCTTTCGATCAGGCTGATTATTTCTGTTTTTTGCATGGTATTTATGAATTTTCTTGTGATTATACCGGATATTCGTGCAGATTATGATACACTTGATATTGTTTATTTATTTCGATTTACATACGATATTGGTTCTTTTTCGCGTTTGTTACCGCTCTTAGCCGCATTTGTTATGGCAGACACGATAGCACAAGACTTTTGTGACCATACTATGCCGTTTCTTCTGGCCAGAATGGACGATAAAACATATATAAATTGTAATTACATAGCCTGCGCTGTTTCAGGATTTTTCACAATTACTGCTGGATGGGTAGTGTTTGTGCTTCTTTTACAGATTCGATATCCATTTTTGGCGGTTGGTAGTGACAACCTTGAAAACTTTGTTTTGCAGCCGTTTGGACAATGGCTGCAAAATGAAAATCCATGCGTGTATATAGCTTTTTATATTTTTAGCTCTGCTTTATGTGGCTCACTTTGGGCGTGCGTAGGATTGGCGGTATCTGCGTTTTATCCTGATAGAAAAGTGGCTTTGGCTTCTCCGTTTATTATAAATATATTATTGTACAATATCGCTTACATTTCAACAGGGCCGTGGCACTCTCCCAGCGATGTTGCAAAATATATATCCCAAGCGAATGACACTATGACATTTTTAAGTATGGCAGGTTACTTTATTTTGCTACATGTCGTTGTCCATAGAATATTTCATTTCAAAATGAGATGGAGGTTTATACATGCTTAACTTTCATGGAATATGGGCATGTTTTATTTTCGATCTAAAGAAACTTTTGCAATCCTCAAGATTTTATATGACAATATTCTTTGTGTGCTTTGTTATATGGGATCACCTTGCACCTATCAGTATATGGCTGTCGGCGCAACATTACAAGATTACACCGTGGGTATATCCGTTCATTTCAAGCTCTGTATTTTTACAAATGGTCATCGTAGGTGGAACGCTGTTTTTATTTAGCGATGCTCCTTTTTTTAATGAAACACAGCTACTTCTAATTGTTCGAATGAATCGGGTTCAGTGGTGCATTGCTCAAATGCTCTATATTTGTGTTTCCACGATGATTTACTTTGCAGTAATATCGCTTGTTTCAGTTTTTCTACTAGTTCCTAATATTACATTTAGTTCACAGTGGGGAGCGGTTATACTGGCGCTTTCGCGTGGAGAAACCAATTTGGAAAAT
>CAKTXH010000050.1 GCA_934630975.1 uncultured Clostridia bacterium
GAAATGATCAAGATTCATTACCATACCAACCAGCCGTGGAAGGTGCTGGAATACTGCGCGTCCCTCGGCGAAATCTACGATATCGTCGTGGAGGACATGGATCGTCAGTCCAGAGGGCTGAAAGGCTGAAAAACAGGGGAGAAAAGCGATGGCATTTACGCTTGGCATGATTCTGGAAGCGCGCGAGCGCCTCAAGGGCGTGGCTCAGCGGACGGGTCTTGTGCAGTTCAAGACGCTTTCCGACGAGCACAGCCAGATTTATCTGAAAACCGAGGATTTGCAGAACACCGGCTCGTTCAAGGTGCGCGGCGCGTATATTAAAATCGCCAGCCTCAGCGAGGAAGAGCGCGCCTGCGGTGTGATCGCCTCGTCGGCGGGCAACCACGCGCAGGGCGTTGCGCTGGCGGCGAAGGCGTTCGGCGTTCCGGCTACCATCGTCATGCCCGCGGGCGCGCCGCTTTCCAAGGTGAAAGCCACGCGCGAGCTGGGCGCAAACGTGGTGCTCCACGGCAGCGTATACGACGACGCGTATGCCGAAGCCTGCCGGATTCAGCAGGAGACCGGCGCGACGTTCATCCATCCGTTTGACGATCCGATGGTCATCGCGGGGCAGGGCACAATCGGCCTTGAAATCATGGATGATCTGCCGGACGTGGATACCATCGTCGTGCCGATTGGCGGCGGCGGACTGGCTTCCGGCGTGGCTTCGGCGGTGAAGATGCTTCACCCGAATGTGAAGGTGATCGGCGTGCAGGCCGCAGGCGCGGCGGGCATGAAAGCTTCCATCGACGCGGGACACGTCGTCTCGCTCGATACGGCCAAGACGATTGCGGACGGCATCGCGGTCAAGAAGCCGGGCGAGCTGACCTTTGAACTGTGCAGCAAGTATCTGGACGAGATTGTGACGGTCGATGACGACGAAATCGCGCAGGCGATTCTGTTCCTGATGGAACGCGGCAAGATGGTCGCCGAAGGCGCGGGCGCTGCCCCGGTCGCCGCCATCATGAACCGCAAGTTTGACGTGAGCGGCAAGGTCGCGGCGGTCATCTCCGGCGGCAACATCGACGTGACGATGATCTCCCGCATCATCGAAAAGGGCCTGCTTCGCGCGGGCCGCATGACCAAGCTCCGCATCCTCATGCAGGACAGGCCGGGTCAGCTCGAAATGGCCAGCCGCATCATCGCGGCCGAGGGCGCGAACGTCATGGTCGTCCACCACGACAGAACGGACGTCGATCTGGATATCCGCGACGCGATTCTGGAAATCACGATGGAGACGCAGGATCGCGAGCACGCGCAGCGGGTGATTCACGCCCTGCGCGAAGGCGGATTCAAGGTTTCCTGATTCAGCATAGGCACGACCTCCCCGAAACCGGGGAGGTTTTTGCATACGCGGGCATATCCGGCCAAACGGGTTACATATCGGGGGAAGAGCAGAGCCGGAATCGCTCGATTTTGACAAATTTCGCGTAACTGAGGCGTGAAACCGATCAAATTGGACAAAATTTGTCGAAGAAAAATGATAGGATAACGAAAAGACGAAAAATACATGAAAAAGACGGATGAATCGGAGAAGAAAATCCCTGTGATCAAAAGAAAAAACAAGATGTTATCATAATCACATCGGCTTGAAAACCATGAAAAAAAGCCGCTCGCGCCCCTTGACAAAGATCGGAAGAATTCGATATAATAAAACATGGAGTAAATCAAATGTTATCAATGCACTCAGGGTGAAAGACCTGGTTCGGGCGAAAGGGAAGCGTCGGAGGCCGGGAGAAGGAGACAAATCATGGAGCAGAAATACGTCAGGCCGGCCATCATGCGCGAGGCGGATTCCGTGGCGGAACTGGTGGATAAGAAGCCCGGTCAGCCCGTGCCGATTCTCACGCGGGAACAGGCGGCTAACCATAAAGTAGTGCTCAACGAAAAGGAAGTGCTTCATTCCAAGCGGCTGTATTGGATGGGACGGCGCGCGCAGGATATCTTCTTTTCGCTGCTGGCGCTGATTCTGCTTTCGCCGCTGATGCTCATCATTATGCTTGCGATTTATATCGACGATCCGCACGCCAGCCCGGTGTTTTCGCAGCCGCGCGTGGGGCGTGGGGGCAAGGTCTTTAAATTTTATAAGTTCCGCTCCATGCGCGCGAACGCCGAGGATATGCTGGATGACCTGCTCAAGGATAACGAGATGGATGGCCCGGTCTTTAAGATCGCCGACGATCCGCGCATCACGCGCGTGGGCCATTTCATCCGCAAGACGAGCCTGGACGAGCTGGCACAGCTGGTCAACGTGCTCAAAGGCGATATGAGCATCGTCGGGCCGCGCCCGCCGCTGCCGCGCGAGGTCGAGCAATACGACGCGTATACCTTCCAGCGGCTCTATGTCACGCCGGGGCTTTCCTGCTATTGGCAGATTCAGCCGCACCGCAACGATCTTTCCTTCGAGGAATGGGTCGATCTGGATATTCAATACATTCAGGAACGCTCGTTCGTCACGGATTGGAAGATTATTTTCAAGACCGTGCTGGTGATGTTCACCAGACAGGGCGAATAAAAGGCAACGCGCCGTTCTTTCCTTTTCGGAGGGAAGAACGGCTTTTTCGATTTCAGCCTGTTTCTGAGCAGGCAAAGGAGCGACGAAAAAAGATGAATTCGACGCGGAAAGCGATGGCCCATTACCATCTGCCGGGGCTGTTTGAGTTTTACGAGCTGTACAGCGTGTTCCTGCCGCTGTTCCGCAGCCACAGGGAGTATTTCTATGACTGGTGCGACATCGGCTCGATCTATGGCGCGCCCGCGGACTGCGCTTGGGGCGGCGGGCGCGTCGGCGGCGGGGAACATGACCCGCGGGACGTGCTGGCCCTGACGAAAGAATATGGCATATCGGCGCGGCTGACGTTCAGCAATTCCCTGCTTCGGAAGGAGCATCTTTCGGATGCGCGCTGCAATGCGCTTTGCAGCCTGTTTGAAAGCGCCGACGGGCCGCAGAACGGCGTGATCGTCCATTCGGAACTGCTGCTCGAGCATTTGAGAAAGAACTATCCGAAACTCTATCTGGTTTCATCCACCACGAAGGTGCTCACGGTGTTTCAGGCGCTCAAGCAGGAATTGGCGCGCGGCGAATTCGCCTATGTCGTGCCGGATTTTCGGCTCAACAAGGCGTTTGACGCGTTTAAAACGCTGAAACGGGAAGAGAAGGAGAAGGTGGAATTTCTCTGCAACGAGTGCTGCTGGTTCGGATGCGCGGAGCGAAAGCGCTGCTATGAAGCGGTCAGCCGAAAGAACCTCGGTGAAAGCGGCGCGGAACATCGCTGCACCGCGCCGGATGCGGACGGCGGCTATCGCTTCTCCAAGGCGATGGCCAATCCGGGGTTCATCGGCGTGAACGAGATTCAAAGCGTCTATCTGCCGATGGGGTTTTCCCATTTCAAAATCGAAGGGCGCGGCCTCGGAAGCGCGCTGGCGCTCGAATTTCTGCTGTATTATCTGACCAAGCCGGAGTATCAGATTCATGTTCGCGAGGCGGTTTATCTGGATAACATGCTGGATCTGTTTTAAATGGAAAAAATATTCACTGCACATGCCCGCCGAAAAAAGGCCGGGCTTTTTTGATTCAGAAGCTTGACTTAAACCTTACTTTAAGTTATAGAATAACGCCGTCAGAACATAGAAGGAGGTTTTAACATGTATACGAAGACTTTGACATTGGCCAACGGCGTGAAGATTCCGCAGCTCTGCATCCGCTATACGCTTCAACTCGGCGCGATTTCTCTGCCCAAGACGGCCAACCCCGCGCACATGGAGAGCAACGCGCAGGTTGATTTTGAAATCAGCGAGGCAGATAAGGAGAGCTTGAAGCACTTCAAGCGCATCGAAAGCTATGGGGAGAGCGGCGTGTTCCCGGTATACGGCGCAGGCTGTAAGCGAACAAAAACGGACGGGTCAGCAGTTTTGTTCAGATCAGGGGTTGACGGACGGAACATATGCGTTTATACTGATTGCGGTATCATCAATAAACGTATGCGGCGGCTGTTTGAAGGAAAGGATGAATCGTTATGAAGAAGATTACGGCTCTGTTCCTTGCTCTGATGCTTGCTTTGCTGTGCACCGCGGCGCTCGCCGAGGGCAGCACGGAAAGCGTCGTTTCGATTCCCAACGGCGATCACGAGGTGCCCGCGACGATCTGCATGCCCGACGGCGAAGGCAAGTTCCCGGTGGTGGTCATGCTCCACGGCACGGGCTCCAACCGCGACGAAGCGGGCAACGGCTATAAGATGGCCGCGCCCGTGCTGGCGGAAAAGTACGGCATTGCGACCGTCCGCATTGACTTCATGGGCAGCGGCGATTCCACCGCGGAATACACCGGCTATACTTTTGAGAGCGCGGTGAGCGACGCTGTGGCCGCCGCGAACTACGCCAAGACGCTCGAGCAGATCGACGGCGAGCACATCGGCGTGATGGGCTGGAGCCAGGGCGGCACCGACGCGCTGCTGTGCGCGGCCCGCGCGGCGGACGTTTTTTCCTCCGTTGTGACGTGGGCGGGCGCGCCGGATCTGAGCAGCATGCTCACCGACGAGCTGTATGAGCAGGCGAAGGCGAACGGCTACTTCGTGATGGATTTTGACTGGCGCACGCCGCTGAACGTTTCTCTCCAGTGGTGCGAAGACGTGAAGAACGCGGATGTGCTGGGCGAGTTTGCCGCGGGCTACACCGGCCCGGTGCTGGCCATCGCCGGCACGGAAGACACGACGGTTGACCCCGAGTGGAGCAACAGGATCGTCGCCGCCAGCGCGAACCCGGCTTCCAAGACCTACTTCATCGAGGGCATGGATCACACCTTCAATGTGTTCGCCGAGGAGGATTTCCACTCCCTGTATCAGGCTGTGGATGCGACGGGCGAATTCTTCAGCGAAACGCTGCATTGATTAAGCGCGCAGATTTAACTGCAATCATCCAATAAAAAACCCGCCGGGGAATTGCCGCATCCCCGGCGGGTTTTGCGTATAAATGAGGAAGTTCCGCCCATTTCCATGAAAAAACGGGAAGCTTTCCGTCTCCGCGTCCCCGCGCGCATATACTGCTGCGAGGTGAGGTTGATGCTGGAAAGCTTATTGATGTTTTTCATTCAGGACGCGCTCTTTTTACTGGGCTATCTGGCGCGGGGCAGCGCGTTTCCCAAGCCGCTGAGCCGCGAAGAAGAGGCCGAGATGATCGAGCGGATGCAGCAGGGAGACAGCCGCGCGCGGGAGGCGCTTATCGAGCACAACCTGCGGCTGGCGGCGCACATTGCGAGAAAATACACTGTGCCGGGCTATGACGCAGAAGATTTGATATCCATCGGCACGGTGGGGCTGATCAAGGGCGTGGGCACGTTTAAACCGGGGACGGGGACGCAGCTGAGCACATATTGCGCGCGATGCATCGAAAACGAGATTCTGATGTGCCTGCGGGCGAGCCAGAAGCGAAAGGGCGACGTTTCTTTACAGGAACCCATCGGCATGGACGGCGAAGGGAACGAAATCACGCTGATTGACGTGCTGGGCACAGACCCGGAGGCGGTGCACGGCGAGGTGGAGCGGCGCGTCAGCCTGCAAAGCATCCGGGAACTGGCGGAGCGCAGCCTTAAGGGGCGGGAGGCAACGGTGATCCGCATGCGCTACGGGCTGCTGGACGGCAGGGTTTACGCCCAGCAGGAGGTCGCGGATCGGCTGGGCATTTCCCGGTCTTACATTTCCCGCATCGAAAAGAAGGCGCTCGAGCGGCTGAGAGACGCTTTTGAAACGGGAAAAATGCCGAACAAACCATAAAAAAACGGGGCGGCGGAACGGGTTTTGCGTGAAAATGCTTGATCTTTTGAAAAAGTCGTGATAAAATTGAAATACGAGTGCACATTGCTGATTACGACGCCGCCAGACGCGGCGGTGTTTGGCAGGCATCAGAATTTATCAGATAAACGTATTTGGAGGGATTCCACATGATTACTGCAGGCGATTTCCGTAAGGGCGTGACCATCGAGTGGGAAGGCGGCGTCTGGACCATCGTTGATTTCCAGCACGTGAAGCCGGGCAAGGGCGCGGCGTTCGTTCGCACCAAGCTCAAGAACGTGATGACCGGCGCCGTGGTTGAGCGCTCCTTCAACCCGACCGATAAGCAGCCGCGCGCGACCATTGAGACCAAGGAGATGCAGTACGTCTACAACGACGGCGAATTCTACTACTTCATGGATCAGGATACCTTCGAGCAGATCCCGCTGACCCTCGACCAGGTTGAGGACGCGATCCGCTTCATGAAGGAAGAGACGATGGCGACCGTGCGCTTCTTCAAGGGCAAGGCGTTCTCCGTCGAGGCGCCGAACTTCGTCGTGCTCGAGGTCACCGACACCGAGCCGGGCTTCAAGGGCGACACCACCAGCAACACCACCAAGCCGGCGACGCTGGAGACGGGCTACCAGATTTCCGTGCCGCTGTTCATCAACATTGGCGACAAGATCCGCGTGGATACCCGCGACGGTTCCTACATGTCCCGCGCGTAAGCGACTGCAAAGCGTGAGAAAGGCGGCGTAACCATGAGCAAGGTTGGCGAAAAGGTTGCATACCTCAAGGGGTTGGCTGAAGGTCTCGGCGTAAACGGCGAGACCGAGCAGGGCAAGCTCATGCTGGCGATGATCGACACGCTGGAAGCGCTCGCGAAAAACAGCGAGGAAACCGATGAACGCGTCGAAGAGCTTTCCGAGTATGTCGAGGAGATCGACAGCGACGTCAGCGATCTCGAAGAAGCGCTCTTCTCCGAGGACGAGGATGACGATGATGAGGACGACGAAGAGGATGAAGACGAGGACGACGATGAGGACGGCGACGGCCTGATCGAGTACGAGTGCCCGCACTGCGGCACGGTCATCTTCTTTGATGAGAACGCCTTTGACATGGAAGAAGAACATCTCTGCCCGAACTGCCATCGCAAGGTCTTTGAAGAAGACGGCGACGACGGGGACGACGAGGAATAATTTTCCGAATTGATACAAAAGGGCTGATGCGGACAGCGCGCAGGAAGCGCATTGGCCGCGCGGCCCTTTTCTCATTTTGAAGGGCGCTGTTTGGTTGCGTGTGAAAGCCATGCGCGGAAAACCAGAATATTGAGGATAAACGCATGAAAAAAAGACTTTCAATCCTTCTGGCTGCGCTGGTGCTGGCTGTGTCCGCATCGGCTTTGGCGGAGGAGATTCTCTACACGGGAACGGTTTCAAAGGCCATGACCATACGCGCGAAGAAATCCACGTCGGCGGCAAAGCTCGGCAGCGTGGAAATGGGTGAACTGATTAACATCATTGAATACGGCAGCGATTGGACGAAGGTAGATCAAAACGGCGTGGTGGGCTATGTGCTGACCCGAAACGTGGAGGATCTGGCCGCGGCCGCGGGGTATAACGACGAGGCGGACGCGCAGTATCTCGGCGTGGCCGAGATGGATTTGACCATCCGCGCGGAAAAGAGCAAATCCGCGCAGAAGCTCCAGCTGCTTGAAAAGGGCGAAACGGTGTATATCACCGAGCTGGGCGACGAATGGCATGCAGTGGTGAAGCAGGGCGTGCGCGGCTATGCGCTGGCTGACCGGGTGACCGATCTTCAGCCCGCGCATGACGGCATTGAAATGCCGGCGGACTATCAGGTTTCGACGGGCTTCACGGCGGTATACAGCGCGACGGCGGACGTGAACCTCTCCATCCGCAAGGAGAAGGACGTGAACGCCAAGCTGATCGGCACGGTTTACGAAAACGAAACTGTGGACGTGATGGATTTTGACGACGAGTGGGCGCGTGTGAAGAAGGACGACGCGGACGGGTACGTTCTGCGCAGTCATCTGCGGTATTTCCGTCGGTATGATCCCTACGGGCCTTACGTGCCGGGCGTGGTCTTTTATCCCTACGCGGCGGTGACGACGGAGAACACCGAGATTGTGAACAGCGAGACGGGCGAAAGCCTGCGCACGGTGCCCAAGGGCGCGGTGATGGCCGTCAGCGCCATGCAGGACGACCTTTCCGTCACCCTGCCGTATGACCGCATCACGGGCCGTATCCGCGCGACGGGCAGCCTCGAGCTGGAGGTTGTGCAGCCGTGGAACGAGGCGCAGACGGGCGACTTGATCGCCGTGTTCTCGACGTATTACGACCCGGAGCAGAGCACGGAAACGCAGATCGGCCGCCTGCACAACATTATGCAGGGCGTGGAGCGGCTTAACGACGTGATCGTGCCTTCCGGCGAGAAATTCTATTTCAACGACTATTGCGCGCCGTATACGAAGGGCAACGGTTACGAACTGGGGCCGATTGTCAACTATGTTTCCAGCCAGAAGCTGGGATATGGCGGCGGCATCTGCCAGGTTTCCACGACGCTGTATAACGCGATTCTGCAAATTCCCATCAGCGTGATCAAAACGCAGGTTCATTCTTCCTACGGCATCAGCTATGTGCCGCTGGATATGGATGCGGCGGTGGGCAAGGGCAACATCGACCTGCGGCTGCAAAACACGCTGCCTTACGATGTGCGGTTCGCGCTTCAGGCGGTCGGCGGCGTGCTGACGGTGCGGGTTTATCGGGCAAGCTAATGAAAAAAACATGGATTGCGGCATGGGCGCTTCTGCTCATGCTGCTTTTGCCGCTTTGCGCGGCGATGGCGGAAGCGACGGATGGCGAGGCTGAGTTTTACGGCACCATCGGCAAAAAGATGACCGTGTATCGGGATGCGAGCGAAAGCGCCGCGGCGCTGGGCAAAATCGAGGCCGGAACGGTCGTGGACGTCTACAAGAAGGGGCGGACATGGACGCGCATCGGCTATGAAGGCGGACAGGGCTATGTGCTGACGAAGTACGTGGAAATGGTGCAGCGCAAAAACCCGTTCGATGGCCCGATGCCCGGCACGAGCAGGCACGTCGCGGTGGGCTACGTGCTGACGGATACGCTGTTCACGCCGGAAGGGTATCATTATCCCATTCCGGTGAGCGCGGGCAGCTGGATTTCCATCCATCAGATTAAGGACGGGCGGGCGTATTTCCCGTACCGCAGGCTGACGGACGACGTGAGCCTCGGCACGGATAAAATGCGGGTCTACGATTTTGTGGATTGGAGCGAGGCGCAGCCGGGCGATCTGCTCTATGCGTTCACGACGTTTTATTCCACGAGCACCAGCAAAGAGGGCAACGCCGGCCGCGTGTACAACATTGCGCTGGCGAGCGAGCGGTTGACGGGCATCCGCGTCAAGGCAGGGGAAAGTTTCTCCTTTAACGCGGTCTGCGGGCCGTATACCAAAGAAAACGGCTATAAAGCCGCGCCGATTCTCTCCGGCGAAAGCAAGATGGGCTATGGCGGCGGCGTGTGTCAGGTGTGCAGCACGATTTACAACATCGTTTTGCGTATTCCGACGGTGATCGAGGATATGAATTGGCATTCGCAGGGCGGCGTGAGCTATCTGCCCGCCGGGTTTGACGCGACCGTCAGCGATACGAAGGATATGGTTTTCCGAAACATTCTGCCGTATGATATCCGAATCGAGTTTGAAAGCCTCGACGGCGTGATGACGGCGTTCATGTTTCGGGATTACGACGAATGAGCGGCACGCGAAAGGAAAAAGATATGCGGATTTTGATTTCCAATGACGACGGCATTTTTGCGCCGGGGCTTGCGGCGCTGGTTCGCGCGTTCAGCGCGGCGGGGCACACGGTTTATGTCGCCGCGCCGGACAGCCAGCGTTCGGCGGCCAGCCACAGCATGACGCTGTTCCACCCGCTGAAAGCGAAAGAAAGCGCGGTTGAAGGCGCGGCGAAGGCGTGGGCAATTGACGGAACGCCGGTGGACTGCGTGAAGCTGGCGGTTAAGACGCTCTGCCCGGAGGTCGAATTCGTGATTTCCGGCGTCAACCACGGCTATAACTCCGGCTCGGACGTGCTGTATTCCGGCACGGTCGGCGCGGCGATGGAGGGCGCGCTGAACGGCAGGCCCGCGATGGCGGTTTCGCTCGGCCATCAGCGGGAAGACACCTATGACAAGGCTGCGGCGCTGGCGGTGAAGGTTTTTGACGGCTTGCAGGCGCAGCCGCTGCCGCCGTTCTCCGTGCTGAACCTGAACTACCCGGAGACGGACGAGGCGCTGGGGCTGAAAGCCACGTCCCTGCGCACGCTGCGCTATCTGGATACGTATGAGCCGGAAATCGGCGAGGACGGCGAAACGCGCTATACGCTTGTCGGCGGCATGGATCCAAGCATGGCGGACGGCGAGGACGATTACACATGGCTGCGGCGCGGCTATGCGACGATGACCGTTTTAACCTACGACCTGACCCACGACGCGGCGACGAAAAAGCTGGAAACGCTGCTCTGACGTTCCCCGTCTTCGCAGAAAATGATGCAGGAAGCGCAAAACTTCTTGCATTTTTTTCGCGGTTTTGGTACAATAAAGCCAAAGAATAAGCGGGCGTTTTGCCCCGGGAGGTCAAACGTTATGCAGGATATGCAGGATATGATGCGCAGACTGAATCAGTCCGGCAAAAGGCTGAGCAAAGGTCATCGCAGAATTGCGGAATATATTGTGGAGCACTACGACAAGGCGGTCTTCATGACGGCCAGCAAGCTGGGCGAAAAGGTCGGCGTGAGCGAATCGACCGTCGTTCGCTTTGCTTCGGCGATGGGTTATGAAGGCTATCCCCAGCTGCAAAGGGCGTTGCAGGAGCTTGTGCGCCACTGGCTGACGGCGGTGCAGCGCTTTGAAATGGCGACGGATATCGACCAGAGCGAGGTGCTGCGCACGGTGCTGCATGCCGATATGCAGAATATCCGCACGACGACCGAGGAAATCGACACCGCCGCGTTCGACGAGGTGGTCGATAAGATCATCGGCGCGCGCAACATCTACGTGATGGGCCTGCGTTCGGCTGCGCCGATTGCGCAGTTCCTCGCGTATTACCTCAACTTTATTTTCGACAACGTGCGCGTGGTTTCCGAAGCGAGCGGCGACGTGTTCGAGCAGATCAGCCGCATCAACGAGAGCGACCTGCTCTTCGGCATCAGCTTCCCGCGCTATTCGACGCGCACACTGGAAGCCATGAATTTTGCCAAGGCGCGCGGCGCACAGGTCGTCGGCCTGACCGACGGCCCGATGTCCCCGGTGTATGCGACGAGCACCGTCTGCCTGACCGCACGGACGGACATGGCTTCGTTCGTGGACTCGATGGCCGCGCCGCTGTCGGTGATCAACGCGCTGATCGTCGCCCTCGGTCTTAGAAGAAAGGACGAACTCAGCGAGCATTTCCGCTTGATGGAAGGAATTTGGGATGAATACAGGGTCTATGTCGGCAAAGACCGCGTGTGACGTTGCCGTAATCGGCGGCGGCGCGGCGGGTATGATGGCCGCGCTGCAAGCCGCCTGGGCGGGCGCGCGTGTGGCGCTGCTGGAAAAAAACGAAAAACTGGGCAAGAAAATCTATATCACGGGCAAGGGCCGCTGCAACGTGACCAATGTTGCGGATATCGACGATTTCTTTAAGCAGATTCCGAGAAACCCGCGCTTTTTGAATTCGGCGGCGCGCCAGTTTACGCATGAAGACGTGACCGGGCTGCTCGAGATGCTCGGTACGCCGACTAAAGTGGAACGCGGCGGGCGCGTTTTCCCGGAGAGCGACAAGGCGAGCGACGTGACGCGCGCGCTGGATCGCGGCATGCGGGATGCGGGCGTTGTGATTTCGCTGAACACGGAAGTCGCGCATGTGCGAAAGGCGGAAGACGGCTTCGACGTGGAACTGACGCAGGGCGGTACGCTGCGCGCGAAAAGCGTGATCATCGCGACCGGCGGCGTGAGCTATCCGACGACGGGCAGCACGGGCGACGGCTACAAATTCGCTCGGGAAAACGGGCTGAACGTGACCCGGCTGAGCGCGTCGCTCGTCGGCATGACGATGGACGAGAAATGGCCGATGCTTTTGCAGGGGCTCTCGCTCAAAAACGTGCGGATTACGGCCAAGGCGGGCAAAAAGACGATTTACAGCGAGCTGGGGGAGATGCTTTTCACGCATTTCGGCGTGAGCGGCCCGCTGATCATCGAACTGAGCAGCCATATGCCGGAGGATTTTTCGCAGGTTGCCGTGACGCTGGATATGAAACCCGGCTTGACGGAGGAACAGGTGGATCTGCGGCTTCAGCGCGATTTTGCCGAGAACATCCGCAAGCAGCTTTCCTCCGTATTGACGGGATTGATGCCTGCGCGCATGGCGCCTGTTTTCGCCAAGCTCTGCGGGGTGGATGCGGATACGCCGGTCAATCAGGTGACGCGCGAACAGCGGCAGGCGATTGGCCGCGCGCTCAAGGCGCTTCCGCTTCACGTCGTCGGCACGAGGCCGATTGAGGAGGCCATCGTCACGCGCGGCGGCGTCGATGTGCTGGAAATCACGCCGGGCACGATGATGAGCAAGAAAGTACCGGGGCTGTTTTTTGCGGGCGAGGTGCTGGATGTGGATGCGCATACCGGCGGGTTTAACCTGCAAATCGCGTTTTCAACCGGCGCGCTGGCGGGTAAAAGCGCTGCGGCATGGACGATGGAAGCGTAAAAAGGCAAAATAAAAAGGACGGCGAGCGCCGTCCTTTTATTAGTTGCCACATTCGATGCTGATTGCATTGAACTTTTCGAGAATATCTTCGACTTTGAGCGCCTTTCGCGCATCGCCGGAAACATCCATCTCCGCATGGCCCTGATGCATCATCAGCAGGCGGTCGCCGTATTCGACGGCATAGCGGAGGTTGTGCGTGACCATGATTGTCGTCAACTGTTTTTCGCGGACGATTTTCCCCGTCAGCTGCATGATGATTTCGGCCGTCTTGGGGTCGAGCGCGGCGGTGTGCTCATCCAGAATCAGAAATTCAATCGGCGTCATGGTGCTCATCAGCAGCGCCATTGCCTGCCGCTGGCCGCCGGAAAGATTGCCGACCGGCACACCCATTTTATCCTCCAGGCCGAGACCGAGCTGAGCGAGCATCGCACGGTATTCCTCCGTCTTTTTGCGATTGACGCAGGGCATGAGGTTGAACGGCTTGCCCTTGTTATCCGCCATCGACATGTTTTCCAGAATGGTCATCGAGGGGCACGTGCCGCGCGAAGGATCCTGATAGACGCGGCCGATGCGGCGGTGCCGCTTATGCTCCGGCATGTGGGTGATATCCTCGTTGCCGATGAAAATTCGGCCTTCATCAATCGGAATCGAGCCGCAAATGATATTGAGCAGAGACGTTTTGCCCGAACCGTTTGAACCGACGACGCAGACGAACTGCTTATCCGGAATAGAGAGGGAAAAATCGTTAAACAGGCAGGTTTCGTTGACCGTTCCGCCCTGATACACCTTGACGATATTGCGCAGTTCAAGCATGACGTTTCGCCTTCTTTCGATGGCCGCCCGCGACGATGATGACGAACAGCAGCGCCGCTGTGACGAGTTTGAGATCAAACGGGGAGAGACCGAAGCTCAGCGCGAGCGCCACACAGCCCTTATAGAGGATGGAACCGAGCACGACGGCGGTGGTTGCGCGCAGGAAACACAGGCCGCGAAGCAGCTGCGTGCCGACGATGACGGAGGCGACGGCCAGAACCAGCGTGCCCGTGCCCATCGAAATATCGAAATAGCGCTGATACTGGCACATGATGCAGCCGGAAAGCGCGACAAGCGCGTTGGCGATCGCCAGACCGAGGATTTTCACCTTGCCGCTGTCCTTGGCGAGGCTGGCGACAAGCGTGGGATTATCGCCGGTCGCGCGGAGGAGAAAGCCCGAGCGCGTGGCGAGGTAGGCGTCCATCAACACTTTGACCAGAATGGCGATGAGCGCCATCAAAATCACCGGGGCATAGGGCTGAACGTTCGTCGGCAGGCCGGAGATGAAATCATTTTTGAAGAGCGTGTTGAAGGAGAAGAGCTGCACGTTCGCGCGCCCGGCGATATGCAGGTTGACGGAATACAGACCTGTCATCATGATGATGCCCGATAGCAGGTCGCGCACATGGAATTTCACATGAATGATGCCGGTGAGCGTGCCTGCCGCAGCGCCGGCCAGCAGCGAAGCCGGGAGCGTCAGCAGCGGGTTGACGCCGTTTGAAATCATCAGGGCCGTGACGGCCGCGCCGAGCGGGAAGGTTGAATCCACCGTCATATCCGGGAAATCGAGAATTTTGAATGTGATGTACACGCCGAGGGCCAGCACCGCATAGATGAGACCCTGTTCGAGCACGCCGAGCAGCTGTGCCATAGTAAACCTCCGTCATGACGCAAGCGAGCGCGCAGAACGTTTGCCCTGCGCGTCGCGATGCGTTTTCTTCTATATAATTAGGAAGGGGTTATTTGGCCTCGATGGCGCGGGCGGCCAGATCATCCGAAAGGGTGATGCCAAAGCGGGCAAGCGCCTCAGAATTGATGTACAGGCTCGGATCGGAAATGACTTCATAAGCCATGTCGCTGGCCTTCGCTTCGCCCTTGAGCACCTTCGCAGCCATCAGGCCGGTCTGACGGCCGAGCGCAATGTAATCCAGACCTTCGGCGGCGACGCAGCCGAGTTTGACCTGCTCAATTTCAGAACCGAAAACCGGCTTGCCAGCGGCGTTAGCCTTATCCAGCACGAGCGCCAGAGCGGAAACGACGGTGTTATCGGTGAGGTTGGTCAGGCAATCCACCTTGGTCAGCAGCGCGTCAAGCGCGAGGGGGATATCCGCGGAAGTGCTGATGCCGAATTCAACGATTTCAAAGCCGTAATCCGGGGCGAGCGCTTTGTACGTTTCGATGGTCGAGAGGGAATTGACCTCGCTGGTCGTGTAGAGGATGCCGATGGCTTTCGCATCCGGCAGCATAGCGCGGATGGTGGCGAGCTGAGCGGCGACGGGCAGCGCGTCGGACGTGCCGGTCACTTCGCCGACGGCCTTGCCTTCCGCGTCTGCAAAACCGGCGGAAACAGGATCGGAAACGGCGGTATAGATCGTCGGAATATCGCCCGCGGCATTGTAACAGGCTTGCGCCATCGGGGTAGCAATACCTACCATTAAGTCAACCGGCTTGGCCGCAAACTGCGCGGCAATCTGCTGGGCGATGCCCATGTCGGCCTGCGCGTTCTGGTAGAGGATGGTCAGGTTATCGCCCTCGACAAGCCCGGCTTCCGCCAGACCTTCGATGAAGCCGGTGCGGCAGTTATCCAGAGAGCCGTGCTCGGCGAACTGGCCGATGCCGACCGTGTAGCTTTCCGCAGCGGCAAAGGCGGCGGTGGCGGCGAGAACGAGAGTAGCGGCGACAGCGATCATGCGCTTCATCATAGGAATACCTCCTGCTTTCTGGGCTGTTTAGCCCGGTCGATTGGTTAGTAGCGGGAAAGCGGGGAAGGTGGGGGATAAAGAAAACGCCCCATGTTCCCTAAAGAACATGAGGCGGAAAATCTATTTCCGTGGTGCCACTCACATTGGCCAAACAGGCCCGCTCACCCCGTACCATCATACGGTGCAGCCTGATAACGGGTCTGCGTCCCGTCCTCGTCTAATAAGGCAAAGCCCGTTGACGAGGCCCTCGGAAAGCCCATTTTGAAAGACCAGCTATACCGCACTCACAGCACCGGCGGCTCTCTGCCATAGCAAGGAAGCTTTCTACTTCTCTTTCCTCAAGCGGTTTGTTTTTGTTTGACTGCATTATAGGGTTTCGCAGATGATTTGTCAACCCCTAATTTTCAAAAAACTGAAAAAAGTTTGCGTAGATCGAACCGAAAAGTGCAATTCCGAAAGTGCTTTATATGGAAGAAACAGATTTGTACACGGATGCGTATGAAAAATGCAGGGGAGAAAGGAAGCAATAATTAGATTTTAGAACGTAAAATGCAAAAAGTTTCAAAAAGCGTCGAAAAAAGTTCAAAAAAGGTATTGACAGGGAGCCGAAACTGCGATATAATAACTGAGCTGTCAGCGCGAGCCACTGAGCCGGGCGGACGGCGATGATCCTTGAAAACGATA
>CAKTXH010000051.1 GCA_934630975.1 uncultured Clostridia bacterium
TCTCACTGCGACTCGTGAAAATCGCAGTTCGCGTTCTTCTTGATTCTGTATCGTTTTCAAGGATCATCGCTGTCCGCTCGGCTCAGTGGCTCGCGCTGACAGCTCAGTTATTATATCGCAGTTTCGGCTCCCTGTCAATACCTTTTTCAAACTTTTTCTGACACTTTTTGAATCTTTTTCATCCGTTTCCGAATTTTCCAGCTCCTTCTCCTTCGTTTTTTCTTGCTCTCGCAAGAAAAAACAGCCCCGCGCAGCGCGCGTGGCCATCTGTCAGAATTCCTGCATTATTCTTTTGCGAACGCAGCCGCCTGCTGACCGGCGATCCGTCCAAAGGTCGTCGTAATGCTCAGCATCGAGCCGGAGCACGGGTATCCAGATCAAAGAACTGGCCGGAGGCGCATTCGCCCGCCGCGTACAGACCCGGAATCGCCTTTCCTTCGGTATTCAGCACTTCGGCGTTCGTGTTGGTTTCAAAGCCGCCAAAGCCCGCAACCGTCGCACGGATATGGGGCTTTGCCCCATCGCCCCACCAAAGGGCTTTCCGAACGTTTACGGCGGCTTTTGCCGCATCGCCCTTTGGAAACCTTCGGGCAAAAATACTTCGTTTTTCTTGAAATATCAGGTTTGTTAGCTTGACAGCCCCTTTATCTCTCTCAATAGTTCTCGAGAAAGCTGTGTTCTTCCCCCTTGGTTTTCCAGCCCGGCATGGTATCCAGACAAACCGCGTGGATGCTGTTAAAGATGCTCTTTTCGATATCCGGGTTATCCCGTTTCAGCCGTTTGAGCAGCTGCTTGACCTCCTGCCGCTTCGAGCCGCCGCCGCCGTTGTCGCACATCGTGCAGTTTTCGGTAAACCGGCAGGCGCACTGAATGAATTCCAGCTCGTGCGCGTTCTTCCAGCGGATGATATCGTCCTCATGGATGCAGTACATCGGGCGGATCAATTCCATGCCCTCGAAGTTGCTGCTGTGCAGCTTGGGCAGCATCGCCTGAAGCTGCGCGCCGTAGAACATCGCCATCACCGTCGTTTCAATCACGTCGTTGAAGTGGTGGCCCAGCGCGATCTTGTTGCAGCCCAGCTCTTTCGCCTTGCTGTACAGGTAACCCCGGCGCATGCGCGCGCAGAGGTAGCACGGGTTGTGCTCGCTGTTGTTGGCCACGTCGAATACGTCCGTCTCAAAAATCGTGATCGGCACGTTCAGCAGCGCGGCGTTCTGCTCGATCTTCCGGCGGTTGATCTCGTTGTACCCGGGGTCCATCACCAGAAAGACCGTCTCAAAATGCACCTTGCTGTGGCGCTGCAATTCCTGCATGAGCTTGGCCATCAGCATGGAATCCTTGCCGCCGGAGATGCACACGGCGATCTTGTCGCCCTCCTGAATCAGCTCGTAGCGCTTCACGGCGAGGATGAACGGCTTCCACAGTTCCTTGCGGTAGGTGGTCAGAATACTGCGTTCCACCCGCTGATAAAATTCAAATTCGCGTTTCACTTTGTCATTTCCTCATAGCATGTTTTGAAGATCGCCAGAAATTCCGCGATCTCTTCTTCCGTCGTCAGGTAGCTCAGGCTGATTCGGATGGAATCCATCGCCCGCGCGCGGTTTCGGCTGACGGCAAATACCGCGCGCGACGGCGTGCCCTCCACCGAACAGGCGGATTTTACCGATACGCAGACCCCGCGCGCATCCAGCGCCGCCGCCATCGCCGCGCCGCGCACGCCCTCGACGCTCAGGTTCAGGATGTGCGGAATCGCGTGTTCCGGGCTGTTGATCGCCACTTTGGGGTAAGCCGCCAGCGTTGCGCGAAGCCGTTCGTTGAGCGCCTTGACGCGCTCATAGCGCGCAGGCTGCTCGTTGAGCGCGATTTCCAGCGCCGTTTCCGTCGCCGCGGCCAGCCCGACGGGCGGCGTGCCGCTTCGATAGAGGGACGCGCTCGCGCCGCCGTGAATCAGCGGCTCCATGCCCACGTCCTCCCGGCGCAGCAGCAGGCCCACGCCGTTGAGTCCATAGAATTTGTGCGCGGCCAAACTCATCGTGTCCGCGTCTTCAAACGATATCGGAATCTTGCCGACCGCCTGCGTCGCGTCCACGTGCAGGCGGCAATGCGGGTAAGCCTCCAGCATGCGGGCGATTTCCTTCACCGGCTGCACCACGCCCAGCTCGCTGTCCACCGCGGTGATCGTCACCAGCACCGTGTCCCTGCGCAGCAATTCGGCCAGCTCGTTCAAATCGACGCGCCCTTCCCGGTCGATGGATACCACGTCGATCTGCGCGCCCTGCTCCTGCATCGCCGTCAGGCAGCCGCTCACCGACGCGTGCTCCAGCGGCGTGGTGATGACATGCCGCCCGACGTGTCGGCTGGCGCGCAAAATGCCCTTGATGGCCGTGTTGTTGGATTCGCTCGCGCCGGAGGTCTGGATGATCTCCGTCTCCTTCGCGCCGAGCATCCGCGCCATGTGCGCAAGGCTCGCATGCAGAATCTCCGCCGCCTGCCGCCCCGCCGCGTGTTTGCTGTTCGCGTTGCCGATGCACAGCCGCTCCACCTCGCAGAACCGCGCCAGCACGCGCTCGTCCGCCGGGGTGTTCGCCGTGTAATCCAGATCAATCATAGCGCAAACCGCCCGTTTTCAAAGACGGTCACTTCGCGCCCGTCCTTCGTCGTGCCGATGATGGACAAATCCTCCGTGCCGACCATGAAATCCACGTGCGTGCTGCTCTCGATGTTCAGGCCGCGCCGGATCAGTTCTTCTTCCGAAAGGTTGTCGCCGTTCGGCACGCAGGCCGGGTACGCCTGTCCGAAAGCGAAGTGGCACGCCGCGTTCTCATCGAACAGCGTATTATAGAAGAGAAGCCCGCTCTGCGCAATCGGCGAATCGACTGGCACCAGCGCGATTTCGCCCAGATAGTGCGCGCCTTCGTCCGTCTCGATGGCCTGACGCAGCACGTCCTCGTTCGTGTCCGCGTGGATGCCGACGATGCGGCCGTGTTCCAGCGTCAGCCGGATGCCCTCGATGACGTTGCCGTTCAGCGCCAGCGGCTTGGAGGCGACCAGCACGCCGTCCACCGCGTCGCGCTTCGGCGCGGAAAAGACTTCCTCCGTCGGCATGTTCGCCACAAAGCGCACGCCGCTCTTCGCCGAATCCGCGCCCGCCAGCCAGACGTGCTCCTCCGGCAAGCCGACAACGACGTCCGTGCCCAGCGCGTTCTTATAGCGTACCCGCTTCAATTGCAGGGCGTTCAGTTTGCCCGCCATCTCGTCCAGATACGCGCAGTGCGCGCGCCACGCCTGCACCGCGTCGCCGCCTTCCGCCACGCGGACAGTCTTGAAAATCGCGTTCCAAAGCTTCTCCATCGCCGCGTCGTCTTCGTCGCCGGGAAAGACCTTCTTCGCCCAGCTCAGCACGGGTACGCTGACCACGCACCACGGAAAGTCGTTGGCCATCATCGCGCGATAGAATTCCTTCTGGTCGCGCCCCGTCGCCTTTTCCCAGCGGCTCAGCCTGTCCGTGGAAACCCCGCGCAGGTTCTCCGGGTCGCTGGCCGAAACGGAGATGAAGCCCGCGCCTTCCTGGCCCAGCCGCACATTCTTTTCCACGTCCCACGGATAAACCGCGTCGAACACGCTGTCGTCGGCATGCAGCCAGTGCTCCCGGCTGCAAACGTCGTCGCGCCATTCCATCACGACGTCCTTTGCGCCCAGCTCAAAGCAGGCCGCGCAGAGCGCCCGCCCGAAATCCGCGCAGTCCACCGGGCAGCGCACCACGACGGTCTGCCCTTTCTGCACGTTGATGCCCACCCCGGCGACCAGGCTGGCGTACTGCGTCAATAAATTTTTGTTCATATCGTTTCTCCTCGTTTTTACGCGAAACGCGGACGCGCGATGCGCGCCCCCTGCAACGGATCTTTTCAAATGGTATCGACTTTCAAGCTTGGATTTCAAAGCGGGAAATCCAAGAACCTCAGGTTCTTGGCAGGGTTTGGGACGGAGTCCCAACGTCTTCCCGGCGTTCTCCGTCGATTGTACACAGTTTTGCGGAAAAGATCAAGCTCCCGCGCAATTTTGTGTTTTCCGCCTTCCGCGATTGTGTTATAATGGCGGAAGTTTCAGGATTCTTCCCGGAGGTTTCGTGATTTATGGATCGTTTTGATATTGCCGTCATCGGCGCGGGGCACGCGGGCTGCGAAGCGGCGCTGGCCTGCGCAAGAATGGGGCTGGATACCCTGCTGCTCACGCTCAATCTGGATTCCATCGCCCTCATGCCCTGCAACCCCGCCATCGGCGGCACGGGCAAGGGCCATCTGGTGCGCGAAATCGACGCGCTCGGCGGCGAAATGGGCCGCGCCATCGACGATACGTTCATTCAGTCCCGCATGCTCAACACCGGCAAAGGCCCGGCCGTCCATTCCCTCCGCGCGCAGGCGGATAAGCGCGCCTATCAGCAGCGGATGAAGCGCGCGCTCTTTGCCGAGCCGCATCTGACCGTGCGTCAGGGCGAATGCGGCCGGTTTCTGACCGAAAACGGCGCAATCTGCGGCCTTGAAACCACCACCGGCGCATCCGTCGCCTGCCGCGCGGTCGTCGTCTGTTCCGGCGTGTATATGGATAGCCGCATCATCATCGGCGAGTGCAGCTGGATGGGCGGCCCGCAGGGGCTGCTCTCCTCGTCCCATCTGGCGGGCGCGCTGCGCGAACTGCATATCGAGCTGCGCCGCTTCAAAACCGGCACACCGCCCCGCGTCGAAGAATCTTCGATTGATTTTGACGAGATGGAGCCGCAGCCCGGCGACGAAACCATCACCCCGTTCTCCTTCCTCACCGACGGCGCGCTTCAAAACCGCGCGCAGTGCTACCTGACCTATACCAACGAGGAAACCCACCGCATCATCCGCGAAAACATCCACCGCGCCCCGATGTATGCCGGCACGATTCACGGCACGGGCGCGCGCTACTGCCCCTCCATCGAAGACAAGATCATGCGCTTCGCGGATAAGGATCGCCACCAGCTCTTCCTCGAGCCGGAGGGGCTGGATACCGTCGAATGGTACGTTCAGGGGCTTTCCACCTCCATGCCGGAGGATGTGCAGCTCGACATGCTGCATACCATCCCCGGCCTGCGCCATGCGCGGGTGCTTCGCCTCGCCTATGCCATCGAATACGAGTGCATTGATCCCCTCCAGCTTCGCGCGGATCTCTCCTTGCGCGCCGTGCCGGGCATGTACTTCGCCGGGCAGATCAACGGCACCAGCGGTTACGAGGAGGCCGCCGCGCAGGGCATCCTCGCGGGCATCAACGCCGCGCGCTTCGTGCAGGGCAAACCCTCCGTCATTTTGGGGCGCGATCAGGCGTATATCGGCGTACTCGTGGACGATCTGACGACCAAGGGCACCAACGAACCGTACCGCATGATGACCAGCCGCTGCGAATATCGCCTGCTCCTGCGGCAGGATAACGCCGACCTCCGCCTGACCGAAATCGGCCATGCCGTCGGCCTGGCCAGCGGCGAGCGCCTTGCCCGCATGCAGAAAAAGCGTGCCCTCACCGAAGAAACCATCGCGCGGCTCCAAAAAACGTGGCTGCCCAAGTCCGACACGCTGGATTGCTGGCTGCTTGCCCACGGCCAGCAGGCCGCAGCCGGCAGCGTTTGCGCCGCCGATCTGCTCCGCCGCCCCGGCATCGTTTACGAGGATCTGGCCGAAATCGACCCGCACTATGTCCAGCTCCCGTTCGCCGTCAGCGAGCAGGTGAATATCTCCCTGCGCTATGCGGGCTATATCGAAAAGGAACGCCGTCAGGTCGAATCCTTCCGTCAGGCGGAAAACAAGCTCCTCCCGCAGGGATTCGATTACATGACCCTCGACGGCCTGCGCATCGAGGCCCGTCAAAAACTCACCGCCCATCAGCCGCGCTCCCTCGGCGAGGCCAGCCGCATCTCCGGCGTCTCCCCGGGCGACGTTACCGTGCTCATGGTCTGGCTGGCCAAGCGGGAATACGATCATCCATCCTGACAAAAAGCACAAGCTCCGCCTGATTCAAACGAAGCTTGTGCTTTTGTATTTCCGTTTTTATTCCGTCACGGGTTCAAATTCCAGCTTCAGCCGCATCCCCATTCCGGCCGCCAGCCTTTGGAGTGTGCGAAGCGACGGATTGGCGTTTCCTCTCTCCAATCTGGAAATATCGGCCTGATTGATGCCCGTTGCATCCGCAAGCTGTTTTTGTGTCATGCCCTTGCTTTTCCGCGCGTCGATCATCGCCTGTATGATGGCAAATTCGGGTTCCAGCGCGTCATATTCCGCCCGAACCTCCTGATTTTGGAGTTGTTCCTTCAAAAAATCATCAAAGCTGTTGCTCATGATGGATTCTCCTCTCTGCGCAAGAAGTCCTCGCGATACTTTTTCGCCAGTCTCTTTTCGTTTTCCGGGGTTTTCTGCGTCTTTTTTACAAAGCCGTTTGTCAGCACAATTCTCTTCCCGACGTAGAAAAAATACAGCACGCGGGAAATGTCGCTGCCCACCTTCGCCCGAAGTTCAAAAATTCCATCCTCCAGCGCTTTGCTGTATGGTTCTCGTAAATCCGGGCCGTTTTCGCCCACAATTTCAATCGTGCGGAGCATTTTCGCTCTCATTTTAGGCGGAAGGGATAGGAGAAATTCCTTTGCGGGTTGTTGGCCGCTCTGTGTTTCGTAAAAGATGACCTCGTATCGGCGCATGGGGCAAATCCCCTTTCTGTTTCTCTCTTTCATTTTATGGGATATATTCCATTTTGTCAAGTCTGTTTTTCTGCCTCTTCTCTTTTCCAATTCTTCCTTCTCTCTTATTCCTATTGACAAACTAGGTAAGTGCGTATATCATACTCTCATATCCGTTTGACAAGGGAGCATCAACCATCATGGATCAATTTTCCAGAACAGAACTTGTGCTCGGCACGGCTGCCGTCGCGCATTTGAAAACCTGCCGCGTCGCGATTTTCGGCGTGGGCGGCGTCGGCGGCTATGCCGCGGAAGCGCTTGTCCGCAGCGGCGTCGGGGCCATCGACCTCTACGACGACGACCGCGTGTGCCTCACCAACCTGAACCGCCAGCTCATCGCCACGCGTAAGACCGTCGGCCAGTATAAGGTGGACGCGATGGAGCAGCGCCTGCACGACATCAACCCGAAAGTTGAAATTCGCACCTATAAGATGTTTTATATGCCGGATACCGCCGATCAGGTGGATTTGACGCAGTACGACTATGTGGTGGACGCGGTGGATACCGTGACCGCCAAGCTCGAGCTGGTCTGCCGCGCCAAACGCGCAGGCGTTCGCATCATCAGCGCGATGGGCGCAGGCAATAAACTTGACCCTTCCCGCCTTCGCGTAGCCTACATCGAAAAAACGAGCGTCTGCCCGCTTGCCCGCGTCATGCGCACCGAGCTGAAAAAGCGCAGAATCCGCAAACTGAAAGTCGTCTTTTCCGACGAGCAGCCCATCAAACCCGACGATGATCCCGCGCTCAGCTGCCGCAACCACTGCATCTGCCCGCCCGGCACGGTGCGTAAGTGCACCGCCCGGCGCGATATTCCCGGCAGCACGGCGTTCGTGCCGCCTGCGATGGGCATCATGATCGCGTCTGAAATCGTTCGCGATTTGATCGCCGCTTCTTCAACTCAATCCTGACCTTTTCTCGGAGATCGCCATGAAAAAACTTTTCCCGCTCCTCTTTGCGTCGCTTCTGCTGCTCAGCGGATGCGCGCAGAAGGATTCCGCCTCCCAAGCCGAACCTTCCGGCGACCTGACCATCGCGCTGGATTCTATCAGCGAAACGCCGTCCTTTATCGACGGCAGCATCGACGGCCAGCCGATGCAGGTCATCGCCGTCCGCGATGCGGATGGCACGGTTCGTCTCTCGTATAATACCTGTCAGGTGTGCCAAGGCTCGCCGTGGGCCTATTTCGAGCTGCAAAACGGTCAGCTTGTCTGCCAGAACTGCGGCAATGCGTTCGATTTTTCTGCCATCGGTCAAAATGGTTACGGCTGCATGCCGCTGATGGTGCCCGCTTATACGCTGACGGAAACAAGCGTCGTCATCCCGCATGATACGCTCGTTCAGGTCAAAGACGCGTTTGAGAATTGGAAGGTGTTCCCGTGACCCGATCCATGACTTGGCATGTGGAGGGCATGTTCTGCCCGCACTGTGAACAGACCATTCTCGGCGCGGTTTCCGGCCTTCCGGGGCTGTCCAACGCTCAGGTCAGCTATCGCGCCGCCACGCTCTGCGCCGATTGGGATCGCGAACGCCTTTCCGAAAAGCAGCTTGCCGATGCGCTGGCGGAACACGGCTATACGCTCAAAACCGCCCGTTCGCCCATCCGGGATGCGCTCGGCTTTGGAGGCGGCATTGCCGCGCTGCTTGCGCTGTTCCTCGCGGTGGATCGTTCGCCGCTCGGTACGTGGATTGCCGCGTTCCCGACCGCCAAAGCGGGCATGAGTCTCGGCGCGCTGTTTCTCGTCGGCCTGATGACTTCGCTGCACTGCGTCGCCATGTGCGGCGGCATCAACATCGCAGGCGCGGGAAATTCGCGCCGCGGGGCTGTGCTCTATAATCTGGGGCGCGTCCTTTCCTATACGCTCATCGGCGCAGTCGTCGGCGCGCTGGGCAGCGTGTTCAGCCTGTCCAGCGCCATGCAGGCCGCCGTTCAGCTCTTCGCCGCCGCTTTTATGCTGCTGATGGCGCTGAATCTGCTGGGCTGCTTCCATTTTCTGCCGAAGATCCACCTGTCGAAAAAGCTGATCGGCCTGTTTCACAGCCGTTCGGCGCTGATCATCGGCTTGGCCAACGGTCTGATGCCCTGCGGCCCGCTTCAGGCCATGCAGCTTTTCGCCCTTTCCACCGGAAGCTGGTACATGGGCGCGCTCTCCATGCTCTGCTTCAGCCTCGGCACCGTGCCGCTGATGCTGGGCCTCGGGCTGGTCAGCGGCAAGCTGAACCGCCGTTTTGCCGGGCCGATGCGGCTGGCTTCCGCCGCGCTGATTGCCGTCATGGGCATGAGCATGCTCCAAAACGCGCTGTCTCTGGCCGGAATTTCCGCGCCCACCGCCGTGCAAAGCGAAAGCACGGAGAACGGCGCAGCCTACCTTTCCGACGGCGTTCAGCTCGTGCATACCACGCTCGATTATCGCAGCTATGCGCCGATCACCGTCAAAGCCGGTATTCCCGTTCGCTGGACGATCACCGCCGACAGCCGCGTTTTAAACGGCTGCAACGAAGCGCTGGTCATCCCCGAATTCGGTATTCAAAAGGGACTTGCCCCGGGCGACAACGTGATTGAATTCACGCCGACCGAAACCGGCACGTTTCCTTATTCCTGCTGGATGGGCATGATCCGCTCTTCGATCACCGTCGAACCGTAAGGCCAAAATAAACCCTTGACAAATCCTGCCGCTGTGGTATAATGTTTTGTGCTTGAAGATGTGTCTTCAATCGGGGTGTAGCGCAGCTTGGTAGCGTGCTTGAATGGGGTTCAAGAGGCCGCGAGTTCGAATCTCGCCACTCCGACCATGCAGAATGTCCATCATAGGATTTAATGATCCTACGATGGACATTTTTTATTGAAAAAAGTCCCGACCTCTTCCCGAAGTCAGAACTTTCTTGATTCCAAACAGCCCGTTTCATCACGCGCGCCCGAAAGGAGAAGTTCCCTCCGGGCGCGTTTTCTTTACTTTTTCAAATATTCCCCGTTGACGATATCCCCGGGCGTATTGAGCGGTTCGCCGCGGTCAAACGCCACGATGTTATGGTAAACGTAATTCACCATGTTGATATCGTTGTCCTTGGTGTTGCCGCCCGCGTGCGCGCTGGCGACCACGTTATCCAGCGTCAGCAGCGGGTGATCCTTGGGCAGCGGCTCATGCTCGTAGGTATCCAGTCCCGCCGTCGCGATTTTGCCCGTGGTCAGCGCGTCAATCAGCGCCGCCTCGTCCACAATCGGGCCGCGCGCGGTATTGATGAGCATGGCCGTCGGCTTCATCTTGGCAAATTGTTCCGCGCCGATCATGCCGCGCGTCTCCTCGTTGAGCGGGCAGTGAATCGTAAAGATATCGCTCTGGCTGAGCAGCGTATCGAAATCGACAAAGCGATAGCCGAACTGCTCTTCCTGCTCTTTCTGGCGCACGATGTCGTAATAGATCACGTTTGCGCCGAAGGCTGCCGCCAGCGCCGCGACCTTTTTGCCGATATGGCCCAGTCCCAGCACGCCGACCGTCTTGCCCTTGATCATGAACGAGCGGCCAAAATACTCCGTGCGCGGCCAGTGCCCTTCGCGAAGCTGACGGTTGATTTGCAGCAGGTTGCGATAGCCCGCCAGCATCAGCATGATGGCCAGCTCCGCCACAATGCCGGAATTCACGCCCGGGCAGGTCGCAATCGGAATCCCGCGCTCGCCCCACGCTTTGAGATCCACGTGATCAAATCCCGCGCCCCAGCGCTGCCAGAATTTGACGTTCGGCGTATAGTTGATGATATCCGGGTCGATATCCAGCCGGGAAATCAGATATTCGCAGTCCGCCAGGTTGCCGTAAGCCTCCGGGGAGAGCGCGTCCACCAGTTCAAACCCTTCCGGCACGTTTTCGTGCAGCGCGTCGTATGCGCCCGGAAAGTAAATGCCGACAAGGCCAATTTTCTTCGCCATTGCTTCTTTCTCCTTTTGAACAAAACAAAGCCCTCTTCGTCCGCCTTCGTCGGACGAAGAGGGCTTGAACGTCAATTACTCCAACACGCCGACCTCGCGATAGTAGCGCGCGGCGCCCTCGTGAATCGGCACGCCCGCCAGATCGGTGCAAGCCGCCTCGAGGCTGGCCTTCTTCAGCGCGGCATGCGTCTCGGTGAGAACGTCCCAGTTCTCCCAGAAGGTCTTGGTCATCTGGTAGACGGTCTCCTCGTCCACGTCGGCGGTGATGAACAGGGTAAGCTTGACCGCGGAGGTCGGCACATCCTCATCCTGACCCGCATACGTGCCGGCCGGGATGGTGTAGCTCGCGTACCACGGATAATCCGCCTTGAGCGCCTCGACGGTCTCCGCCGGGATCGGCAGAATCTTCGCGTCGGTGGTGGTCATGATCTGGGTGACAGCCGCGTTCGGCGTACCGGCCATGACCCAAACGCCGTCAAGCTGCTTGTTGCTCATCGCGTCGGCGGATTCGCTCGTGCCCATGTATTCGGCCTTGAGATCGTCGAGCGTCTTGCCCAGCAGGGAGAGATGCACGGTCGCCTCATCGACAGTCGTAGAACCCGCCGCGCCGACGGAGATGTGCTTGCCGATCAGGTCTTCCAGCGTCTCGATGCCGCTGTCCTTGGTCACAACGACCTGATTCGGGTTATAATACAGGCCCGCGAAGATGCGCAGGTTCTCGTTCGGGTAGCCTTCGAAGCTGTCCGTGCCCTGCTGCGCCTGATAGACGAGGTTCGCGTTGGCGATGCCGATCTGCGCCTCGCCGTCCAACGCCTGATTCAGGTTATCAATACCGCCGCCGGAAGGCGTGGCGGTCGCGCGCATGCCCTCGATGTTGTCGTTCCAAAGCTGGCAGATGGTCGCGCTGATCGGGTAGAACGTGGAAGACGTGCCCGCGGTGACGAAGTTGATGTCCGCGGCGAGCGCGCTCGACGCGCCCAGCACGGTTGCCGTGCAGAGCGCGGCGGCAAGCCATTTTTTCATAGTCGGATTCTCCTTCATTCCTTTTGTTTATTCTTGATGCTGATTTCTCCGTTCAGCATAGGAATCTGATCATCCGGGGCTTCGCCCCGCCAAAGGGCTTTCCGCTCGCCCTTTGGAAACCTTCGGATTCACCCCGCGAAATTGACATTACGCCTGAACCAAAGGTTTCATTTTTGAAAGCACCGCGCGGTCGATGACGACTTCCGCCGCGATGAGCGCCAGCGCCGCGATATCGGTCGCGAACGTCGGGTTGACAAAGAGCAAGCCGCCCGCGACCAGCATCACGCGGGTCACGATGCGCAGGGCCGTCACGCCGGTGCTGTATTTCTGCATCGGCAGGCCGGAAAGCCCTTCCGCAATCGCGAGCACGCCGAGCGTCGCCGTCACGAACGTGCGGAGGGTTTCGCTCAGTGCCACGCCCTCCGTGCTGCCGTAGAGCAAAACGGGGTTATTGAGAAAGAAGAACGGCAGGATGAAGCCCGCGATGCCCAGCTTCATGGCAATCAGCGAAGTCTTGGTCATATTGCTGTCCGCGATACCCGCGGCGACATAGCTGCTCATGGCGACCGGCGGGGTGATGTTGGACAGGCAGGCGTAGATGAGGCAGAACATGTTCGCCGCCATCTCCGTCGCGCCGACGCCGCGCAGCACCGGCACGGCCACGACGTACACAATGACATACGCCGCCACGCCCGGCACACCCATGCCCAGGATGATGGACATGATCATTACCATCAGGCCGCCGAGGAACAGGTGACCGTCGCCGACCACGCGCAGAATCAAGTTGCCGAAGTTCAGGCCGAGGCTGGTCATGTTGACCGAGCCGATGATCACGCCGATGATGATGCAGCTGATGCCCACGCCGATGGCGCTGCGGCTGCCTTCCACGGTCGCCTGCACGATGGTCTTCAAATCCATGCGCGTTTCCCTGCGGAGCCACGACACGGGGATGGTGACAAAAATCGCGACAATCGCGGCGAACAGCGGCGTATAACCGGTGAACATCAGCGCCAGCAGCACGACCAGCGGAATGAGCAGGTGGCCGCGCTCCCTGAGCACCTTGCCCGCCTGCGGGATATTCTCCTTGGAAAGACCGGACAGGCCGAGGCGCTTGGCCTCCAGATGCACCGAGTAGAGCAGAGAGAGATAATACAGGAACGCCGGAATCGCCGCCGCCAGCATCACCTTGGTGTAGCTGACGCACATGAATTCCGCCATCACGAAACCGACAGCGCCCATGATCGGCGGGGTGAACTGGCCGCCCGTGGAAGCGACGGCTTCCACCGCCGCGGCAAAATCCTTTTTATAGCCCGTCTTTTTCATCAGCGGGATGGTGATCGTGCCGGTCGTCGCCACGTTGGCGATAGCCGAGCCGTTGATCATGCCCATCAGCGCGGAGGCGATGACCGCCACCTTCGCCGGGCCGCCGGGGGTCTGACCCACCAGCGTCAGCGCAATATCGTTGATGAACTGGGAAAATCCGCTGTACTTGAGAAACGCGCCAAAGAGCACGAATACGAAAATATACGTCGCGGAAACGCCCGCGCCCGTGCCGAGAATTCCGTTGGTATCCCACACCAGCGCCTTAACGACGCGCTTGAGCGTAAAGGCGCTCGTGCCGAACGTGCCGGGGATGTATTTGCCCCAAACCGCAAAATAGGACAGAAAGATCAGCGCAATGATGGCGAGGTTGCCGCTCGCACGCCGCGCCGCTTCAAACGCGACAACCAGACAGACCACGCCGACCCACACATCCGTGCTGTTCAGCCGCCCGGTTTTGGCAATCGCGTCGTATCGCATGAACAGGTAGCCGTAACTGAGAATCGCCGCGGCAATCAGCGCGATATCCCAAACCGGCATCAGCTTGCGGCGGCGGCGCTCCTTCTTGAACGTCGGATACAGCGTAAACGCCAGCGGCAGCAGAAACATGATGTGCGCCGTGCGGAGCTTGACCGCGCCGAGCGTGCCGAACATGTTCGCCCAGACCTGAAACACCGCCCAAATGAGCAGCACCGCCGTGAGCGCCTTTTCCATCGGGCCGATATACACGCGCAGGCGGCTGTCCGCGTCCTTTTCTTCAACCAGCTTTTGTGCCTTGTCGTCCAGCTCGGTCTGCGAGACGGTCTTTTCTTCCATTCTGTTTTCCTCCGGTGTGCGGGCCTTCATTGACCGCATCAAATTCGGGTATCAGTGTATCATATATCGCAACATTTTGTCAACGTGGTTGCCGTGTTTCTTTCAATCTTAAACAAAGCCGCTCTTTCCCGGCTTGGGAAAAGCGGCTTGATGAATGTTTGAAAGTTTAGAACGGCGGCTTAACGGGTTTCAACCAGCGCCGTTTCGCCCAGCAGGGTCACGGTCACGCCGAGCTGATCCAGCATTGCGGCGTTTAAATAGGCTTCGCCCGCATAGGCATACACCTGCCGGCTGTCGTCGGAAAGCAGAATCACGCCGTCCACAATTGCCAGCGCGTTTTCGCACAAACCGTCGCTCCCATCCGTCATCACGGCGATCTGCGCGCCCGTTTCGCGCTGCGCCAGCTGCCATCCGCCGCTGCCGTCGTATGTGCAGTCATAGCCCAGGCGCTCCATCACCCCGCAGAGCGGATACAGCGTCTCGCCCTGCTCGGTCTGGCCGACGGTCAGCCGGACATTCTGTTCGTCAATGCTGAAATCCAGTCCGCTCATCGCAAACGGCGCGTGCTCTGCGTCGGGCGTGGCCGTCGGCGCGGGGGTCGGCACGGGTGTGGCCGTCGGAATCGGCGTGGACGTCGGGATCGGCGTCGGGCTGGGCGTCGGCGTGGGCAGGGCAATCACATCGTCGCCAAAGAGCACCGCAAGGGTCTGCTCTCCAACCTTGCCGTCGATCTTTTCCAGCTTGTGCGCCCGCTGAAACGCGCGCACGGCCTTTTGCGTCTGCAAGCCGAACTTGCCGTCCACATCCCCGGCCAAATAGCCCAAATCATAGAGCCGCTGCTGCACCAGCCGCACGTCGTCGCCCTCCAGTCCGCGCATCAGGATGCGTTCGCCGAGGTGCGCCGCGTCCATCTCCTCTGCCGTCACGGCCGGCGGCGTCCATGCGGCTTCATCCGCCGTCGCTTCGGCCTGCGCCGAAAGGGGCAGGGCAAGCAGCAGGGCAAGCGTCAGGCCGGCTAAGGGCTTCTTCTTCATGGCTTTTCCTCCATCTGAGAAATTTCTCATATAAAGAAACGATCCATCATGCCTTTTTCGTGCATATGGAAACCGTTAATCCCCATTTTCATCGCGCCTTCCACGTTGGGAAGCGTGTCGTCGATAAACAGCGTACGCGCCGGTTCGAGATTGCAGTCCGCAATCAGCTTTTCATAGATTTCCTTCTCCGGCTTGACAAAATGGCACGCATGGGAGATCACGCCGCCGTCAAACAGATCGTCAAATCGATCCGCAAATTTTTCGCGCATGCGCAGATAACCCTCGCGCGGATAATTGCTCAGCAGATAGAGCCGCTTGCCCGCCCGGCGGCAGCGCCGCGCGGCGCGGAAGCCCTCGTCGATCGGCGTTTTCAGCTCAATCCAGCCGGTGAGCGCGCGCATGTAATCTTCATATTCGCCGCCGAAGCGCTCGACAAGCCTGTGCGCCGCGTCGTCGTATTCCATCGTGCCGCGGTCGAAATTCTCCCAATACGGCCCCTGATAGACGCGCGCCATCATATCCCGCTGCTTCTGCGCGTCGCCGGGGAAAAGCTGCTCCAAAAAATCATTTGGCGCATATCGAATCAAAATGTTGCCGATGTCAAACACCACCGCGTCCACGCGGTGCCACGGCATGGTTTCATATTCCAGGTCGAATCGAATTCCGTTTTCCATGGTCATGCTCCTTTACTGTCTCGTCGCCACGTTAATTCTTTCCCGCAGGCTCGCGCCGCTCTCTCCTTCGCGCTGTCTTCTGGCGACGATCACCAGCCGATCGTCGTCCAGACAGGTGGAAAGGGTCAGCAGCGCGTCGGAGGGCTGCACATCCATCGGAATGGCGTACAGCGACGCCAGCTGCACCCGGCGGATATAATTTTTAAACTCGTCGTCGCTGACAAACACCGGATG
>CAKTXH010000052.1 GCA_934630975.1 uncultured Clostridia bacterium
CAGTTCGCGTTCTTCTTGATTCTGTATCGTTTTCAAGGATCAGCTTCCGTATCGCTCGGAAGTGACGTTAGTATACCTCATTCTTTTCCCACTGTCAACACCTTTTTTACTTCTTTTTTCGAGCTATTGCGTTGTTTTTTGCCGTTTTCCCGAACGTTCAGATCGGATCGTTCCGACATCTTTCGACTATTTCGTCATTTTCCAGCGATTTCCAATCCTGTCCAGTCGTCTGATGTTTAAAATTTGCGAACGATCATCGAGAACAAAAGTTTTTTATTTTTCTTCGAAATGTGTAAAAAAATTCTCCCCGCAGCTCATGCCACAGGGAGGATTCTTATCTTATGCTGTTAGCCTCGGCTTAACAAAGCCATCCGCTCTTAGTAGCGCGGCTGACGATGGTTCGCGAAGCAATCGCGGCAATACACCGGCTTGTCGCCGCGCGGCTGGAAGGGAACCTGGGTCTCCTTGCCGCAGTCCGCGCAAATCGCGGTGAACATCTCGCGCTGCGGACGGGCGCCGCCGTTCTGGGCGCGGAACGCCGCACGGCACTCCGGGCAACGGCGCGGCTTGTTCTGGAAGCCTTTCTCGGCGTAGAACGCCTGCTCGGAAGCGGTGAACACGAATTCTTTGCCGCAGTCACGGCAAGTGAGGGTTTCGTCCTGATACATGATTGTATCCTCCTTAAAATTTTTACCTTCACCGGTTGGCACTCACAGTAAGACTTCCGATTGGTGAACGCGAAGGCGATTCCAAGGAGGCCGCTATTGGGATGTGAAACGTAGGCTTAGGTTGCGTATAGTATACCACACTCGGCGCTAAAGTTCCACTTTTTTCGTTGATTTTATCATTTTTCACAAACAAGGCCGCAGGGAAAGAGGATTTTTTCATTCTACACAGAATTTTCCTATTTATCCATATTCATTCCGAAAGGTGGATTGCTTCTATGATGCAGGTCGATTATAAGGCCTTTGGCCGCCGTCTCCGCGAATATCGCCACGCCCGCGGTCTCACGCAGGAAAAGCTGGGCGAACTTGTCGGCGTCAGCCATCAGCATATCGGTATGCTTGAACGCGGCAAACGCTCTCCCAGCATGGAAATGCTCATTTCGCTTTGCTATGCGCTGGATTGCACATGCGACGCGCTCTTTCAGGATTCCCTGCCCGAACAGGATGCCTGTTTTTTTCGTCAGCCCCCGCTCGTTCTGCGCAACACATTGAGTAACTGGGTGCTGGCCAACCAGCCGGATGACGCGCTCCTCCCCGGCGGCGCGGTCGATCTTCGTTTGCTTCCTCCGCTTCATTTTTCCGCCATTGACGAGGAACTTTCTTCTTCTCCGTCCTGATGATTGATTACGTAAAAGCCGCGCATGCAAGCCCGTTCGAAGGCCGCATGCGCGGTTTTTATTGTTTTATTACTCAGGCGAAAAAGCTTCCGAGCACCTGATTCACCAGTCCGCCGTCCGCTTTGCCCTTGACGCGCGGCATCAGCGTTTTCATGATGCGCCCCTTATCTTTCGCCGTCGGCTGCTCAATTTGCAGTTCCGCAAGCACTTCCTTGATCACCACGCGGATTTCATCCTCGTCCATCAGCTTGGGCACAAACTCACCGTAAACCTGCATGCGCAGCTTCGCTTCCTCGATGGTCTGCACGCGATCCGCCGGCGTGGTGTCAATCGTCTCCTGCGCCTGCTTGATTTCGCGGAAGATGACGGCGTTTTCCTCTTCCTCCGTCAAATCGGCGCGCTTGTCAATCTGCTTGCTCTTGAGCGCGGAAAGCAGCAGGCTCAGCGCATCCTTGCGTTCCTTATTCTTGTCCTTCATGGCCTGCATCATGGCGGCGCGGACGGTATCAATCTTGCTCATGTTGATCTCTCCTTTTGAAAAACAGGGCCGGATGCTCTCCGACCCCGCTGATTACAGAATATACTCCGGCTTGAATGCGGGACGACCCGTCATTTCCTTGCGGGCAGCGTCATACTTCGCATCCGTATTGCCCAGAATCGCGTAAGTCGCGCGCTTGCTGGTCTCTACGCCTGGCTGGTTGAACGCGTCGATGTTCAGCAGTTCGCCCTCGTAAGCGGTCGTCATCTCCAGCAGGAACATCAGCTGACCCAGCGTATACGCGTTGACCTCCGGCATGATGATCGTCTGATTCATGCGGCGGTTGACATACAGCGCATACTCCGTGCCCTGACGCTCCGCCTCGATGAGCGTGTTGTGCGTCATGCCGCCCAGGAACGCCACATCCTTGAATTCTTCGCAGCCCTTCGGGATCTTCGTCTCGGCGCGGAAATTCTCCACCTTGATGAAGGTGATCACCTTATCGAACGGGCCTTCGTTGTAGAGCTGGAGCTGGCTGTGCTGATCCGTCACGCCCAGCGCCTTGGCCGGCGTCTGTCCGGCGTGGCAGTCGCTGCCGTCGCGGCGCTTATTCTTGCCCAGCGACTCCGCCCACAGCTGGCAGAACCAGTCCGCCATATACTTAAGGGAATCGGCATACGGCAGCATGACCTGCACGTTGCGCCCCATCTCCTCGCAGGCGATATACTGGAGCACCGCCTCCAGCAGCGCCGGGTTCTTCATCATGTCGTCCGTCTTGCAGCGCTCGTCCATCGCCGCCGCGCCCTTGAGCATCGCGCGGATGTCGATGCCGCAGCAGGCCGCGGGTACGAGACCGACCGGGCACATTTCGGAGAATCGGCCGCCCACGCCGTCCGGGATATAGAAGGTGATGAAGCCGTTTTCCTTCGCCAGCTTGATCAGATTGCCCTTCTCGTGATCGGTCACGGCGATGATGTGCTTCGCCCAGTCCGCGCCGACCTGCGCCTTGAGCGCCTCGGTCACGATCAGATACTGGCTCATCGTCTCCGCCGTTCCGCCGGATTTGCTGATGATGCAGAAGCAAGTCTTATCCAGCTCGATCACGTCCATCAGCGCAGCCATGCGCTCCGGGTCGATGTTGTCCTCGACGTAGAACTTCGGGCCGGGGCGCTTGCTGTCCGGCAGTTCGTTGTAATGCAGATGGTTCAAAGCCTGATGCACCGCAATCGGGCCGAGCGCGCTGCCGCCGATGCCCAGCACGACAAAGTATTTAAACGCCTTGCGCACCTGTTCGGCGACTTTCTCAATCTCCGAAACGATTTCTTCCTGATTGTAGGGCAGGTTCATCCAGCCGAGCCAGCCCGTGCCGCGGTTCGCTTCAACGGCATGCTGCGCCTTCACGGCCGCATCCTGCATCGCCGCAAGCTGCGCCTTCGTCACGCCGTATTCGCCGCCAAGCATATCCGCCATCATGTGATTAACGTCAAGACGAATGTTCTGTTCCATTTTCTCTCATCCCTTCGGTGAAATTCGTTGCTTTTATTTTACTCCCGCGGCGCGCTTTCGTCAATCCATAGATTTGCCCGGTTCAGCCGCTATGCTTTTCAGGTATTGAATGGACTGCGCCAACGCCTCGTCGCTTTTCACCAGCGCCAGATACGGCTCCACGATCACCGCGCCCGTATACTCTGCCCGCCTGAGCGCGGAAATAAACCCCGCAAAATCAAACGCTCCCTCTCCGGGCAGGCAGAGCCGCCCCGCCTCGTCCCAATCGCAGACGTGCACATTGGCCAACTGCCTGCCCATCGCCTGCACAAAGTCAACCGGGGCGCATCCGGCGCGCATCGCCTGTTTGATGTCCAGCGTAAAGCGGATGTCCGGCAGCAGCTTTCGAATCTCGCGCACGCGTTCCGGCGTCGTCATCTGACACCAGCAGACGTTTTCCCATGCAATGCGAATCTCTCTTTGCGTTGCTTCCTCCTGCATCCGCGCGACGACCTCCGCGTTTCTCTGCGCGTCAAACGGCAGTTCAACCCGCGCCGGAGAATACCGCCCGTGATACACATACAGGCGCGCGCCCAGTTCCGCCGCCGCATCCAGCACATGCCGCAGCGTGTCGAGCGCGTCCGCCCGCTGTCTGGCCGAACGCCCGAAAAACTCGTTTTCAAACGCCGTTCCGAACGGATGGACGCTCGTACAGGGCAGGCCGCGCAGCTTTTCCTTCGTCAGTCGCGCAAAATCTCTCGTGTATTCGCTGCGCGTTTGAAAGAAAACCTCGGCGCAGTCCGCCCCATATCCGCGAAGATGCGCCGCCGCTTCTTCCACTTCCCATTTGCCGTAAAACGCCGCCGTTGAAAGCCCGATTCTCACGTTTCCGCTCCTCCGTTCGTTTTTCCGCCTCATATGGCCGTCCGCTTTTTGCCTACCGTCTGATTATAACGCATGCATGCGCGGAATGTCACTTTCTTTTTGCGCGAATCTGTGGTATGATGATTGACGCTATTTGAATTGATTTGTGCTTTTAAGGAGTTTTGCAAATATGGCCGATCGTATTCTCTTTCCGCCGACAACCGTTGCCGATATGCGTCAGCGCGGCTGGGACGCGCCGGATTTCGTCTATGTCAGCGGCGACGCGTATGTGGATCATCCGTCCTTCGGCGCGGCCGTCATCGTCCGCACGCTGGAAGCCGCGGGTTACCATGTCGCGGTGCTTGCCCAGCCGAATTGGAAAAACGCCAACGATTTCAAGCGGTTTGGCCGCCCGAATTACGGTTTTCTCGTCTCCTCCGGCGTGATTGACAGCATGGTCAACCACTATACCGCCGCCAAGCGCCGCCGCTCCTCCGACGTCTATACCCCCGGCGGCAAAGCGGCCAAACGCCCGGATCGCGCGGTCAACGTCTATTGCCGCCTGATCCGCGAAGCTTACGGCGATATCCCGATTGCCATCGGCGGTGTGGAAGCCTCCCTGCGCCGTTTCGCGCATTATGATTATTGGGACGATGCGGTTCGCCCGAGCATCCTGGTGGATTCCGGCGCGGATCTGCTGATGTTCGGCATGGGCGAACGCACCATCCTCGTCACGGCAGATTGGATGAGCCGCGGCGCGCCCGCGTGGGAGTGCGCCAAGATGCGCGGCGTGTGCTTTCTCTCCCCGGCGGCCATGCGCGCCAGCATCGAAATTCCTTCCTTCGAGGATTGCGTCAAGAGCAAGAAGAAATATGGCGAAGCGTTCCTCGTTCAGTATAACGAGCAGGATCCCATTCGCGGCCACGCCATCAGCCAGCGCCACGGCGACAAATATGTCGTGCAGACCGTGCCGGATATGCCGCTCTCCCGCGACGAGCTGGATCAATCGTATACCCTGCCGTATCAGCGCACGTGGCACCCCGATTACGACGCGCTGGGCGGCGTGCCCGCCATCGAGGAAGTGCAGTTCTCCATCGCGCACACGCGCGGCTGCTTCGGTTCGTGCTCCTTCTGCGCCATCACCTTCCTGCAAGGGCGCATCGTCACCACCCGCAGCCACGAATCCGTCATCGAAGAAGCAAAAGCCATCACGCAGATGCCGAATTTCAAAGGCTATATTCACGACGTCGGCGGCCCTACGGCCAATTTCCGCCGCGCGGCCTGTGATAAACAGCTCAAAGTCGGCACCTGCGCGGGTCGCCAGTGTCTCTTTCCCAAGCCCTGCCCGAATATGGTCGTCGATCATACGGATTATATCAAGCTGCTGCGCGAAGTGCGCGCCCTGCCGAAGGTTAAAAAGGTGTTCGTGCGCTCCGGCCTGCGCTACGACTACATCATGGCCGATCAATCCGACGCGTTCCTGCGCGAGCTGTGCCAGTACCACGTCAGCGGCCAGCTCAAGGTCGCGCCGGAACACGTCAGCCCGAAGGTGCTTGCCGTCATGGGCAAGCCGGGGCGCGACGTATACGACGCGTTCTGTGAAAAATACAGGCGCATCAATCAGGAACTTGGCAAGGAACAGTATCTTGTGCCCTACCTGATTTCCAGCCATCCCGGCAGCGACCTTGCCGCCGCCATCGAGCTGGCCGAATACCTGCGCGATATCAATCATCAGCCCGAACAGGTGCAGGACTTTTATCCCACGCCGGGCACATTGTCCACCTGCATGTTCTATACCGGCTTTGACCCGCGCACCGGCAAGCCGGTCTACATCCCGCGTTCGCCGGAGGAAAAGGCCATGCAGCGCGCGCTGCTCCAGTTCCGCCGCCCGCAGAATTTTGATCTCGTCCGCAAAGCCCTGCGTCAGGCGCACCGCGAGGATTTAATCGGCACGGGTCGCGAATGTCTCGTGCCGCCGGAGGGCGTGAAAACCGCGCATGAATATGCGCAGATCCGCCGCGAACGTAAAGAGCGTGAGGAGCGCCGCGAGCTTCGCGAAGGCCGCGCGCCCAAGTCGTCCCCGCGCGCAGGCGGCCGCCCCGGCGCAAAACCCGCCGGCAAAGGCGCGCCCGCTCACGGCAAGCCCTCCGGCCGTCCCGCGGCAAAGGGCGGCAGTCGTCCTTCCCCGCGCCCCGGCAGCGCCAATCGCAAGCCGCGTTAAACCGCCCTGCCGTTTAAAACCGCCTTCACAAGCCGTTCTTCCTCGTAAACCAGTTTGAGCGAGAAGAACGGCTCTTTTTCTTGAAGCAGGCGCAGAAAAACCTTGTCGCCTTCCCAAATCGGCAGCGCCGTCAGCTTGTCCGTCTCCACCCATTCCAGCGCGCCCTCGTCGCAGTCGCGCAGCGTCCCTTCAAACGCGTCGGCGGTAAACAGGTGCATGTATTCGCAGTAATCGCCGGAAACAAACGTCACAATTCCGCGGTATGCCCAGCTTGTCAGCGTCAGCCCGGTTTCTTCCCGAACTTCGCGAAGCATGCACTCCTCCGGGCTTTCTCCCGGCTCAAACTTGCCGCCCACGCCCAGCCATTTGTCGCGGTTCATGTCGTTTTTCTTCTTGATTCGGTGGATCATCAGGGTGCGCCCGTCCTTTTCGATATAGCAAAGCGTCGTCTGCATGGCCTTCATCCCTTTCTGCGTTTCTTTTTTCAGTCTACCACGGCTTGAATCGAACATCAAGCCGCGCATTGTGTTTTTCCCTTCTTCTATGCTATAATAAACGAAATTGATGCTTTGGAGGATTTGTTTTCATGCAAACCGATTGCGTGATTCTGGGCGGCGGCGCGGGCGGCCTGTGCGCCGCGGCGGCGCTTGGCCGAAGAGGGCTGCGCGTCACGGTGGTCGAGCGCCTGCCGCGCGTGGGCAAAAAGCTGCTGGCGACGGGCAACGGGCGCTGCAACCTGTCCAATGCGGATATGCAGCCCGCATATTACGGCAAAGCCGCGCCGTTTGTCGCTCAGGTCTACGCCGCCACGCCGCCGGAGGAGGTCGCCGCGTTCTTTTCGTCGCTCGGCCTGATGACCGCCGTGGAGGATGGCCGCGTCTATCCCCGCACGATGGCCGCCTCCGCCGTGCTCGACGTACTGCGCATGGCCTGCGAACGCTGCAACGTTTCGATGCTGACCGATACCGAAGCCGTCGCGCTCTCCCCTTCCCGCCGCGGCGGCTGGTCGGTGCAGCTTGCGGATGGTTCGGGTTTGTTCGCCCCGCACGTCGTCGCCGCAATGGGCGGAAGCGCCGCGCCGTCGATGGGCACGGACGGCACAGGCGCGCGGCTGATGCAGGCGCTTGGCCACGAGATCACGCCGCTCTATCCCGCGCTGGTTCAGCTCAGGTGCAGCCACCCGGCGCTCAAAGGGCTGAAAGGTATCCGCACACAGGCCAAGCTGACGCTCTTGATCGACGGCGAGCCTGCCGCGCGGGAAACCGGTGAGCTGCTGCTGACGGATTACGGCGTATCGGGGGTCTGCGTGTTTCAGCTTTCCCGCGAAGCCGCGCCCGCGCTGGCACAGAAGCGCGGCGTTCGGCTGACCGTCAACTTTCTGCCGGAGGTCGAGGCGATCCTCCCGTGGCTGGATGCGCGCATCCGCCAACTCGCGCCAACGTCCCTGCTGGCGCTGACGACGGGCGTTCTGCCGCGTCTGCTGGCGCAGACGATCCTCAAAGAAGCGCGCCTTTCGCCGGATCAGCCCGCCGAAAGCCTTTCGGAAGCCGAAAAAGACGCGCTCTGCGGCGTTCTTTCCGCGTTTCCGCTGACCGTCACAGGCACGCAGGGCTTTGCAAACGCGCAGGTCACGCGCGGCGGCGTATCGCTTGCGGAGGTCGATCCGCGAACGATGGCCTCCTGCCTGTTTGACGGCCTGCACATCATCGGCGAACTTCTGGATGCAGACGGCCCGTGCGGCGGCTACAACTTACATTTTGCCTTTGCCGGCGCGCTGACGGCGGCGAAGGCGATTGGAGGATAATCATGCTTCGGCTTCACAATATCAAGCTTCCGCTTTCCTATCACAACAAGTCGCTGGTTCAGGCGGCGGCAAAAGCGCTGGGCGTTTCGCAAAGCGCCGTCGAGCGCTGCGAAATCAGCAAGAAAAGCGTCGATGCGCGCAAAAAAAACGACGTGTGTTTCGTCGTCGCGCTGGATGTAACGCTCAAAAATCCGCAGGATGAAAAGCGCATCGCCGCGCGGCTCGCGCCTTCCGTCGGCGGATTGGTTGCCCCTTATGCGCCGCCCGCCGTGGTCAAGCTCGATCAAGCGCCCGCCGTCCGCCCGATTGTCGTCGGTTTCGGCCCGGCCGGTCTGTTCGCCGCGCTGACGCTGGCCGAAGCGGGCGCGCATCCCATCGTGCTCGAACGCGGGCAGGACGTCGATACCCGCACCCGCGACGTTCACGCTTACTGGTTGCGCGGCGCGGAGGCGTTTTCCCCGTCCTCCAACGTGCAGTTCGGCGAGGGCGGCGCGGGCACGTTTTCCGACGGCAAGCTCAACACCGGCACGAAGGATCCGCGCGGCGAGCATATTCTGCGCACTTTCGTGCGTTTCGGCGCGCCGCACGGTATTTTGATCGACGCAAAGCCGCATATCGGCACGGACAAGCTCTGCGGCGTGGTCAAAGCCATGCGCATGCGGATTCTCGAGCTGGGGGGCGAAGTGCGTTTCGGCGCGCGCCTGACCCGTCTGCTGCACAAAGACGGCCGCGTCGCCGCCGTCCGCTATGAAGACGCGCAGGGCGAACACGAGCTGCCCGCGCAGTCCGTGATTCTCGCCATCGGCCACAGCGCCCGCGACACATTCGAGTCGCTGCTGTCGGGCGGCGTGACGCTTGTGCAGAAGCCCTTCTCCATCGGCGCGCGCATCGAGCACCCGCAAAGCCTTATCAACGCCTCGCAGTACGGCGCGGCGGCCAGCCACCCGGCGCTCGGCGCGGCGGATTACAAGCTGGCGCTGCACCTGCCCGGCGGCCGCAGCGTCTACACCTTCTGCATGTGCCCGGGCGGCACGGTCGTCGCCGCAGCCAGTGAGCCGGAAAGCGTCGTCACCAACGGCATGAGCTATTACGCCCGCGACGGCGTAAACGCCAACAGCGCGCTGCTTGTCGGCGTCGGCCCGGAGGATTTCGGCAGCGAGCACCCGCTGGCCGGTATGTTCCTCCAGCGCGAAATCGAGCGCCGCGCGTTCGTTCTCGGCGGCAGGAGCGGCAAAGCGCCCTGCCAAACCGTCGGCGATCTGCTAGCCGGGCGCGCAAGCGGCCGTCTGGGTTCGGTTGAGCCGAGCTACAAGCCGGGCGTTGTGCCGTGCGATCTGGCCGAGCTTCTGCCCGCGCCGATCATCGGGGCGATGCGCGAAGCGCTCCCGCTGCTGGGCCGCCGCCTGCATGGCTTCGACCTGCCGGATGCGGTGCTCACCGGGCCGGAGACGCGTTCCTCCTCGCCCGTGCGCATCTCCCGCGACGAAACCTTCCAGAGCGTCAGCGTTCTCGGGCTGTATCCCTGCGGCGAAGGCGCAGGCTATGCGGGCGGCATCACCTCCGCCGCCGTGGACGGCGTAAGATGCGCGGAAGCGGTGCTCAAAGCCTACTGATTGGCCAGCGTCCGCCTGAGTTCCCGGCATAGCAGCGCCATCGTCGCCCGCGCGTAGGGTCGCGCGCCTTCCGGCGTTGCTTCAATCAGCGCGCACCAGTTGACAAGGCTCTGCGCCAACTGTGTGTACAGCATGTTTTCGGGGTGTGCCGATACGCCGCGCTGTGCCTGCGCCCGCACGTCCGCCAGAACGGTTTCAAGCGTCTCCCCGCCCTCCAACCGGGAAAGCGCTTCATCCGGCAGGTGCAGCAATTCCGCGGCCTCCTGCGCGTCGCTCTTCCCGGCGCTGAGCCGCATATCCACGCGTGGGAGCGTTTCTTCGGCTATAAAGCGTGCTTGCCCCGCCGTTTCCCCGGTAAGCGTCTCCCGGCTCGTCGCCGCGTCCGCCATCAACCGCATCTGTGCGTCCTGCCAAACGACGCAGGGAATTCCCAGCGCCGCCAGCCTTTCCCGTTCGTTTTCGGCGCTCTCCCCATTGTCAAATACGCCGAGCTGAAGCGCATAAAGCTTCCGTTCCGGCAGCGTAACCTCGACCTCCTGCGCGCGCAGATCGGCGAACGCCTGCACCCCGCCGCGTATCTTCGCGGTCAGATACGCCCGCAAATCCGGCGCCATCGCCGCCGACGCAAGCGCCAGAACCGCCAGCGCCAGAAGCACTCGATTTCGAATTTTTTTCATCCGCTGACGCTTTTGCCTGCTGGTGAGCCGCCGCTTTGCCATGCGCTTCCCTCCGTTTCGCCCTTGAGCCTATGAGCCGCGCCGCCCAATTATCCCTCGACCCAGTATGAGGTGAACGAAGATGAAATATACGCTGGATACCCTGCCCGTTCTGGATGCTTACCGCGAAAACGGCGAATGTCCGCTCTGCCGCCTGCGCATCGCCTGCGAGGATCAATATGTGGACAGCATGCTCGGCGCGGCCTATATGGAGCCGGACTGCCGGGTCAAAACCAACGAGGTCGGCTTCTGCACCCGTCATTTTGAGCTGATGTTCGAACGGCGCAACCGGCTCGGTCTTGCCCTGATGACGCACACGCATATGCAGGAGGTTACGCGCGACCTCAAAACCATTCTGGAAAGCGGCTGCAGTCCCAAAGGGTTGCTCGCCTCTCTGCGCGGCGGAAAAAGCGTGGATTCACGCGCGGAAAAGATCCGCGAGCGCCTTTCCGGCTGCGTGATCTGCGAGCAGATTGACGGCGCGCTCAGCCGTTACGCCTATACCATCGCTCAGCTTTACGGCACGAACGCTGAATTCAAGCAGATGTTTGACCACTCGAAGGGCTTCTGCCTGCCGCATCTGGCGCTTGTGCTGGATATGGCGCAAAAGACGCTTCCCGCCGCGCAGGCCGACGCGTTTTCCAAAGCCGCCGCCGCGGTGGAACTGCCGAATCTGGAACGCCTTTCAAAAGAGCTTGAGTGGTTCACGCTGAAATACGATTTCCGCAACGCCGATAAGCCGTGGGGCGCCAGCCGCGACGCGGTAGAGCGCTCCATCAATAAGCTGATGGGCGCATGCGTCGGAGAGGAAGCGAAAATGCCCGCGCACAACGACTGACTTTGCTGTTATTCAATCAAAAAACGGTGCAGACTTTGCGGCCTGCACCGTTTTTTGATTGAATGATTTAGTCCTCCACAGGCGGGGTCGGTTCGCCCGCCGCGTCATCCTGTTCCTCCTCGGCATAGCAGACCTGCTCAATCTTATCCAGCAGCGCCTCCTTGCCCGTTCCATCCTCCGAGGAGAACGGGATCACCTGCCACGGCTGAACCAGCAGCCCGCGGTAAATCGGCGTGAGGTATTTCAAGCGCGCGCCGCGGCTGATCTTATCCGCCTTCGTCGCCACAACGGTAAACGGAATTCCCGCCTGCCGCAGGAACATGGCCATCTCCCTGTCCTCCGCGCTTGGCTCATGGCGGATATCCACCAGATGAAAGACGTGGCAAAGATCCTCCGTCCGCGCAAAATAATCCTGCATCATTTTGCCCCAGGAGAGTTTTTCCTCCTTGCTGACCTTCGCAAAGCCGTAACCCGGCAGATCAATGAAATTGATTTCGTTGTTGATCTGATAGACGTTAATGAGCCGCGTTTTGCCCGGCGTGGCGCTCGTTCTGGCGAGCTTGTTGCGGTTGGTCAGCTTGTTGATCATGGAGGATTTGCCGACGTTGCTCTTGCCCGCAAAGGCCACCTCCGGGCAGCCCTTTGTGGCAAAAGCGCCGTAGTCCTTCATGGACGTGATAAAGTCCGCGCGTTTTACGATCATCTTATGCTCCTTTTTGTCTTATGCCTGCTGTTTGGGGGCGGGCTTTTCGCAAAGCGCCGTTTCCAGCACGGTATGCACGTCCTCCGCCGGGATGATGGTCAGCGCCTCGCGCACGTTGGCGGGCACTTCCTCCAAATCTTTGAGATTCTCTTTCGGGATGAGCACCGTGTCGATGCCCGCGCGGTGCGCCGCCAGCAGCTTTTCCTTCAGCCCGCCAATGGGCAGCACGCGGCCGCGCAGCGTAATTTCGCCCGTCATGGCGACGTTCTGCTTCACCGCGATGCCCGTCAGCGCGGAAACCAGCGCCGTGGTCATCGTCACGCCCGCGCTCGGCCCATCCTTGGGCACAGCGCCTTCCGGCACATGGATGTGAATGTCGAGTTTTTTATAGAATTCCGGGTCGATGCCGAATTCAACCGCATGCGCGCGCACATAAGAGCGCGCCGCGCGGGCGCTTTCCTTCATCACGTCGCCGAGGCTGCCCGTCAGTTCGAGCACGCCCGTGCCCGACATGGTCGTCGTTTCGATTTGCAGCGTATCGCCGCCGACGACGGTATACGCCAAGCCGTTGACCACGCCGACCTCCGGTTTTTTACCCGCCTTTTCGTAGTGGAAACGCGGCGCGCCGAGGAACTTTTCCAGCTTTTCCTGCGTCACAGTCACGGTATCCACATTTTCGTCGATCATTTCCACCGCACTCTTGCGAACCACTTTGCCGATGGTGCGCTGCAAGCGGCGCACGCCTGCCTCCAGCGTATACCCGCGGATCAGGCTGCGCATCACCTTATCGCTGATGCGGACACTCTTCGCTTCCAGCCCGTGTTCTTCAATCTGCTTGGGCAGCAGATGGCGTTTGGCGATGTTCAGTTTTTCATCTTCGGTATAGCCGCTGACCTCGATCAGCTCCATGCGGTCGAGCAGCGGGCGCGGGATGGTATCCACCGAATTCGCCGTGGTGATGAACATCACGCCGGAAAGGTCGAACGGCGCTTCCAGATAATGGTCGCGGAAAGCGTCGTTCTGCGCGCTGTCGAGCACTTCGAGCATCGCGCTCGCCGGATCGCCGCGCACATCGGAGGCCATCTTGTCGATTTCGTCGAACAGGAAAACCGGGTTCATCGTGCCCGCCTGCTTGATGGAGGAGATGATTCGGCCCGGAATCGCGCCGATATACGTTCTGCGATGGCCACGAATCTCGGCTTCGTCGCGCACGCCGCCCAGCGACATCTGCACAAACTTGCGCCCAAGCGCGCGGGCGATGCTCTTGGCGATGGACGTTTTGCCCACGCCTGGCGGGCCGACAAAGCAGAGCACCGGCCCTTTCATGTTGTTTTTGATGCGGCATACGGCCAGATATTCGATCACGCGCTGCTTGACCTCGTCCAGCCCGTAATGATCTTCGGCCAGAATCCGGCGCGCGCGCTTGAGATCCAGGTTATCCGGCGTGGTCTTGCCCCACGGCAGATCCAGCAGCCATTCGATATAGGTGCGGCTGACCCCGATTTCCGGGCTGCCGGGCGCCATTCGGCTCAGGCGTTCCAACTCGCGGTTCGCTTTATCGCGCGCCTCGTCGTTCATCGGCGTCTTTGCCAGCCGTTCGCGCAAATCCTCAACGTCCGTCGCGTCCTTGTCGCCCAGCTCGGTCTGAATCGCCTTGATCTGCTCCCGCAGGAAATAATCCTTCTGGTTCTGCTCGATCTGCTTGCGGACGCGCGCCTGAACCTTCTTCTCCACGCCCGCCAGTTCCGTTTCGCGCACCAGCAGCGCACAGACGGCTTCCAGCCGCGCCAGCTCGTCGAATTCTTCGAGCACCTGCTGACGATCCTCGATTTTGCTGAGCACGTTGGCAGCGATGATATCCGCCAACTGGCCGGGATCTTCGATTTCCAGAACGGACTGCATCGTCTCCCCGGAAATACGGCCGCTCGTCTTGCAATATTCTTCAAAATAATGGTGCGCCGTGCGCAGCAGCGCGTCCGTTTCGATGGAAACAGGCGTTCCCTGCTCGAGCACTTCATCCAGCGCGCCGACAAAATACGGCTCTTCCTGCGTCACCGCGCGCAGAACCGCGCGGCTTTTGCCCTCCACAAGCAGGCGGACGTTGTCGCCCGGCAGTCTGAGCACCTGCTTAACGCAGGCGATTGTGCCCACATGATAAATATCATCAATGACGGGATCATCCACATCCATATCGCGCTGCGCGACCAGAAAAATGCGCTGATTTTCCTCCATCGCCTGATCGAGCGCCGCGACGGATTTCTTGCGCCCCACATCAAAATGCAGAACCATGTGCGGAAAGACCATCAGCCCGCGCAGCGGCAGCATCGGCAGGCTGACCGGCTCCGTTTGTTTCTTTTTCGGCTTAGCCAATGCTTATTTCCTCCTTTATCCGCCCTGTTTTCGTAAACGTCCAGAACGGCATGCAGTTATTATACATGAACTTGTGTTTTTTTGCAACAGATCGACAGCGACCAACTGTTCCCTAGCGAAAACTGTCATTTCAAGCATCCTTGAAAACGATCTTCACCCTAAGCTGTTTCCGGTTGCGGCGCACCTGCCTCAGGCTTAGTAATAGACGAGTACGACAAGCTGGAATTTGTGTTACTGCCTATCTTCTGAAAGGATCCCATAAAAGTATACATCCGCCCAGCGTCCAAAATTGTCTTTCGTTTGGCTCCTCTGTATTCCTTCCGGTTTCATTCCAAGCTTTTTCATGAGATGAACAGATTTAATCCCGTCGATCGTTTCGGCAAACACTTTACGCGCGTTCATTTTATCAAAAGCATAGTCAATGACCGCTTTGCAGGATTCATAAGCGAACCCCTTTCTCCAGAAATTTCTATTGAAAATCCACCCGATTTCATATACGCCTTCGTCAAACTCGTTGAAAAGGATGTATCCAATCATTTTGGCGGTTTCTTTGTGTACCGCAGCGACAGCCCCCTTTTTTTCTATGCAGAATTTTTGCAAAAAATCTGCCGTTTTATCAATGGCATACGCAGGTTCGCAATTCTTCATTGTTTCAGCATCGCCTAAAATATCCTGCATATCGTTTATATCATTCATAGTGAAATCACGAATGATCATTCTGCTAGTTTCAATATTCATTTTAAGTACCTCGTTAAATTTCGATTTACTGATCCGAATATACTCTATTTCTAATTCTCGCGGCTCGTCGCCGGGGCAGCACCGCTCTCACAGTTTCTTCAAGTCCTGTTTTCGCTTCGATAATCCTTCGAGATAAAAGAAAAACTCCCGATCTCTCGGAAGTCTCATTCTTGGTGCGGTAGATGAAACCAAATCCGAACCAGAAGTGCCTGCTTCCGTGACTTGTCCTTCGATGGATTTTATACGTTGGTCATCGGAAAATAGCCAGTATATCTGCCAGCCTATATTATGGGCGAGTACAACAAACTGGAATTTATGTCAATGCAAACTCAATCTCATCAAACCCATTGCTTATCGTATTTTTTCTGCCTGTTTTCTCAAAACCCATCCGCAGATAAAGCCTCTCGGCATTTATGTTATTTTCTAAAATCCACAGTGTTGGAGTTCCTATGCATTGACTTACTGC
>CAKTXH010000053.1 GCA_934630975.1 uncultured Clostridia bacterium
ATCGGCTTCAACGAGAAGGAAGACGATCACCGCGAAAAGGTGCTGGAGATGACGATCGAGGAGCTCGATCTCTCCGTCCGTGCCTACAATTGCCTCAAGCGTGCCGGCATCAACACGGTTGCCGAGCTTGTGCAGCGCAATCAGGAGGACATGATGAAGGTTCGCAACCTGGGCAAGAAATCCCTGGAGGAGGTCGAGCAGAAGCTCGCCGCTCTGGGTCTGGCCCTGCGTGCCAACGACGAGTAATCCGGCAAAACCGGTTTACAACTATACACCGCCCGAAAGGGCTATCAAGGTCGCGCCTAAGGGAAATATGGGCGCGGCAGGCAAGGCCTGATCCGCCGAAAAGGCGGAGCAGGCTTCTTGTGCGCCGCGTGAAGAACTGTATTTGCAGGAGGCGGGCTGTAATAGGAGGATAAACAAAATGGCTTATCAGCGTAAACTTGGCCGTACGGCCTCTCAGCGCAAGGCGCTTCTGCGCAATCAGGTGACCAACCTCATTTGGTATGGCCGTATCGAGACCACTCTGGCCCGCGCCAAGGAAGTTCGCAGCGCCGCCGAGCACCTGATCACCCTCGCCATCCGCGAGTGCGACAACACGGTCTCCGTCGAGAAGACCTTTAACAACGACAAGGGCCAGTCCGTGACCGTGACCGTGCAGAACGACGCCCCGAGCAAGCTGCATGCCCGCCGTCAGATCATGGCGTATCTGTACGACGTGAAGGAGCCGAAGCTGGACGACGAGTCCAAGAAGGCGTATGCCGAGCGCACCAAGGATGCGAAGTATCCGTGCGTGGAGAAGCTCTTCCGCGAGATCGCGCCGAAGTACAAGGCCCGCAATGCCGAGAAGAACTGCGCCGGTGGTTACACCCGTATTCTCAAGAAGGGCCCGCGTCGCGGCGACGCCGCCGAGATGGTCATTCTCGAGCTGATCTAATCCCCTTTGTTACCGAAGAAGCTGTTTCGCCGAGATGCGGAGCAGCTTCTTTTGGAATCGGGAGGAAAAGCGCTTGCCCTGTGGGAGGGAACGAAGCATGAACGACATGATCCTCATTCTCAATTACTCGGACGAGTTTGCCGTCGAGGCGGCAAAAAGACTGCGCGGCGAGCAGGTTTTTTGCAAAATCATCAGCGGCATGACGACGGCGGCGCAGATCGCCGAAATTGCGCCGCGCGGGCTGGTGCTCTGCGGCGAGCCGAAGAGCGCCGCGGGCGTGTTTGACGCGGAGATTTTGAAGCTCGATATCCCCGTGCTGGCGCTGGGGCACGCTGCGCATATGTTGATTGCGGCGATGGGCGGCGCGTGCGCGGGCACGGCCATCAGCGAAAAGAAAGCGAACATCCAATACACCGACTGCAAACTGTTTTCCGGCGTGGAGGGCGGCGAACGCTACATTCAGGAGGCTGTGACGCTGATGCTGCCTGCCGACGTGCAGGTGACGGCGGGCGCGGGCGGCTGCACCATCGCCTTCGAGGACAGCCGACGGGCGCTTTACGGCGTTCAGTTCGAGCTGGAGCGCAACGACCCGGATGGATCGACCATCCTCAAGAATTTTGCGCGCGACATCTGCGGCTGCATGCCGTGGTTCACGATGGACGCGGCGCTGGCCGAGGCGCGGCGCATGCTGGCGGACGCTTCGATGGAAGGCGGTTTCGCGGTCTGCGGCGTGAGCGGCGGCGTGGATTCCACGGTGGCCGCGGTGCTGGCCCATCAGGCGTTCGGCGAGCGGATGACGGCGATTTACGTTGAAACGGGGCTGATGCGCGAAGGCGAAGGCGCGGCCGTGCAGGCCATTTACGAGCAGCTTGGAATTCCGCTGCGCGTGATCAACCGCGCGGATGATGTGCTCGCCAACCTTCGCGGCAGGCAGACGATGAGCGATAAGCGCGCGGTGGTCGTTTCCTGCCTGCACGAGGAAATGATCCGGCAGACGGAGGCCATCCCCGGCGCGAAAACGCTGGTCATGGGCACGAATTACAGCGACTTCCTGGGCGGATCGAACAACGCGGCATGGAAGGATTGCGGCATGGCGGTGCTTGAGCCGCTGGCGCTGCTCTTCCGCGACGAGGTGCGCGCAATCGCCGAGGCGCTGGGGCTGGACAGCACGATTGTGCAGCGCAAGCCCTTCCCGCTGATGGGCTTGGGCGCGCGGATTGTGGGCGAAGTGACGCCGCAGAGACTTTCCGCGCTGCGCGCTGCCGACGCTGTTTTCAGCGAAGAGATTCGCGAGGCCGGGCTGAACAAAAAGCTCTATAAGTATTTCCCGGTGATGGCGGACGCAGACACCCAAAAAGGAAGCTGCACGATCATTCTGCGCGCGGTGACGGTTTCAGGCGCGATGCTCGTTCCGGCGCGGCTGCCGTATGATCTGGTGGAGCGCACCGTGGAGCGCATTTTGGAAACGACGCCCACGGTTCGGCGCGTGTTCTATGACCAGACGCCCACGCCGATCGGAAAAGAGACATTCCAATAAATCAAGTCCCTCCGAAATGGAGGGACTTTTTCTTTGTCCGGGAAAAATAACGAAAAAGAGTCAGAAAACCGTCAAATAAACGTAAAATGAAGCAAAAACACGAACAATAATCAAAAAACAAAAAAATAAGTTCCGAAATTTTATTGAAAACAGGCGCGTCTCTTGCTATACTAAAAGCGATTTCGGAATTTGGAGGTCGATGTTATGCCAAAGGCTGCGCTGATTATGGGTTCGAAGAGCGATTGGCCGTCCCTCAAGGGATGCGTGGATGTGCTCAAGGGGTTTGGAATTGAGGTCGAGGTGCACGTGGCCAGCGCGCACAGAACGCCCGAAACGGTTGCGGCTTTCGCGGCAGGCGCGCGCGAAAACGGCTTTGAAGTGATCATTGCCGCGGCGGGCAAGGCGGCTCACCTGGCGGGCGTGATCGCCGGGCACACGACGCTGCCGGTGATCGGGATTCCAATTAAATCCTCGTTCATGGACGGGCTGGATTCGCTGCTTTCCACCGTGCAGATGCCCACGGGCATCCCGGTGGCGACGGTGGCCGTCGGCGGCGGCGACAACGCGGCGTATCTGGCGGCCCAGATGCTCTCCATCAAATACCCGATTCTCGCGGAAAAGCTGCTGGCGCATCGCGAACGCATGGCGGCGGCGATTGAAGCGAACGACAGGCAGATTCAGGAAGAACTGTAAAGCGGAGGCAGCATGACGGATATCAAGGAACGCGGAGATCAGATGGAGGAAGCCTGCGGCGTATTCGGTATTTACGCGCAGGACGAGGCCATCAACGTGGCGGAGGCCGCCTATTACGGCCTGTTTGCCTTGCAGCACCGCGGACAGGAAAGCGCCGGTATCGCAGTCGCGGACGGCAAGGGGATCAAGCATTACCGCAACCTCGGCCTTGTGCCGGAGGTGTTTGACGAGGAGATTCTGCACGGGCTGACGGGGCACATCTCCATCGGCCACGTGCGCTATTCGACCTTCGGCGGCAAGGATGTGATCAACGCCCAGCCGCTGGTGGCGCGCTGCAAAATCGGCATGCTGGCGCTGGCGCACAACGGCAATCTGGTGAACGCGGACGCGCTGAGGAGCCGGATGGAGGACGACGGCGCGATTTTCCAGACGACGGTGGATACCGAGGTCATCCTGAGCCTGATTGCCCGGGAGAGCAGCAAGGGCCTGATTGAGGCCGTCCGCTCCATGATGGAGAAGGTGCGCGGCAGTTACGCGCTGGTGCTGCTGGCCAAGGATAAGCTCATCGGCATCCGTGATCCGTATGGCATCCGCCCGCTCTGTCTGGGGCGCGTCGGCAACAGCTTCGTGCTGGCGAGCGAGAGCTGCGCGCTCGACGCGGTGGGCGCGGAGTTCGTCCGCGACGTGCAGCCGGGCGAAATCGTGGTCATCGACGCGGAAGGGATTCACTCCACGCGCGTCAAGACGCCGATGCGCAGCCGCTTGTGCCTGTTTGAATTCGTCTATTTCGCAAGGCCGGATTCGGTGATCGACGGCATTAACGTCTATCAATCCCGCGTGGAGGCGGGCAAGCGGCTGGCCATCGGCGACGATGTGCAGGCGGATATGGTCATCGGCGTGCCGGACAGCGCGCTGGCGGCGGCGATGGGCTACGCGCAACAGAGCGGAATTCCCTACGGTGACGGGCTGGCTAAAAACCGCTATGTCGGCCGCACATTCATCCAGCCGGAGCAGGGCATGCGCGAGCTGGGTGTGCGCACGAAGCTCAACGCGCTGACCCGCAACGTGCGCGGCAAGCGGCTGATTTTGGTGGACGATTCCATCGTGCGCGGCACGACGAGCCGCAAGATTGTCGAGATGCTGCGCACGGCGGGCGCGAAGGAAGTGCACATGCGCATTTCCTCGCCCTCGGTGCTGAACCCCTGCTATTTCGGCATTGACACGGCGACGAGCGAAGAGCTGATCGGCCACAGCCGCAGCGTGGAGGAAATCTGCCGCTTCATTGGGGCGGACAGCCTCAAGTTCCTTTCCCTGCCCGATCTGCTCAAGACGGTGGCCGGTTCAGGCTGCCAGTTCTGCACGGGCTGCTTTGACGGCGATTATCCCATCGACCCGGAGACGGGCGAGATGAAGGACGTGGAGGAATAAGATGATTACCTACAAGGATGCGGGCGTGGACGTTGAGCGCGGCTATGAGGCCGTGCGCAGAATGAAGCAGCATGTGGCCGCGACGTTTGACGAAAACGTGCTCGGCGGTCTCGGCTCGTTCGGCGGGTTTTACTCCATCGAAAACGCGGGCGTGGAGAAGCCGGTGCTCGTCGCGGGCACGGACGGCGTGGGCACCAAGCTCAAGCTGGCGTTCCTGATGGATAAGCACGACACGGTGGGCATTGACTGCGTGGCGATGTGCGTCAACGACGTGGTCTGCCAGGGCGCAAGGCCGCTGATTTTTCTGGATTACATCGCGACGGGCTATCTCGACCCGGCGAAGGTGGAGCAGATTGTCGCGGGCGTGGCGGACGGCTGCAAGCAGGCGGGCTGCGCGCTGATCGGCGGCGAAACGGCCGAAATGCCGGATTTCTACCCCGCGGGCGAATACGATCTGGCGGGCTTCACGGTCGGCCTTGTCGGGCGGGAGCAATCCATCTCCGGCGAACGCGTGGCGGAAGGCGACGTGCTGGTCGGCATGGCTTCCTCCGGCGTGCACTCCAACGGCTATTCGCTGGTGCGCAAGCTGGTGCTGACCGAGGGGCGCGACCTTCACGCGCCGGTGGAGGCTTTCGGCGGGAAGAGCTGGGGCGAAACCCTGCTCACGCCGACGAAAATCTACGTGAAGCCCGCGCTGGCGGCCTGCAAAGCCTGCGACGTGCATGGCATTGCGCACATCACCGGCGGCGGCTTCATCGAGAATATCCCGCGCATCCTGCCCGACGGCCTGAGCGCGCAGATCGAGCGCGGCGCGTGGCCGGTGCTGCCGGTGTTCACGGAGCTGGTAAAGCTCGGCGGGCTGGGCGACAGGCAGGCGTATAACACCTTCAACATGGGTATCGGCATGGTGTTCGCGGTGAAAGAGGCGGAGGTCGGCAAGCTGATTGCGACGCTGGAGGAGCAGGGCGAAAAGGCCTACCGCATCGGCCATGTGGCGAAGACGGGTGCGGACGGCGAAAGGCTGGTTCTGCTGTGAGCAAGAGGATTGCGGTGCTCTGCTCCGGCGGCGGCACGAATTTGCAGGCGCTCATCGACGCGGTGGAGGCCGGGCGCATCGACGGGCGGATTGTGCTGGTGCTCGCCAACGCATCCAAAGCTTTCGCCCTCGAGCGCGCGCGAAAGCACGGCATCCCGGCGGAATTCGTCAGCAAGAAGCAGGCCGGGAGCGACGAGGCCTTCAACGATATCATCCTCCAAAAGCTGCGCGCGGCGGAGGTCGATCTCGTCGTGCTGGCGGGTTATCTGCCGATTTTGGGCAGTCAGGTCGTGCGGGCGTATGAGCATCGGATCATCAACATCCATCCGGCGCTGATTCCGGCGTTCTGCGGGCCGGGCATGTACGGCCATCACGTGCACGAGGCGGTTTTGGCCTACGGCGCGAAGATTTCCGGCGCGACGACGCATTTTGTCGATGAGCAGGTCGATCACGGCGGCGTGATTATGCAGAAAAGTGTGCCCGTGCTGGAGGGCGACACCCCGGAAACGCTCGCCGCGCGCGTGCTCACCGTCGAGCACGAGATTCTGCCGGAAAGCGTAAGACTTTTCTGCGCGGAAAAACTGGGGGTAGATGGAAGACAGGTACATGTGCTATAATAAAGTGTTCACATGTGCAATTTCGGCGGGCGGGTTTATTCCGCACCGGCCGGTTTGATGAAGGGTGTCTTCCTAATTATGAGAATTTATCAGCCCGTGCGCGGCGTTGGCGGCGCTCTGCGGGAAAACAGTTTTGTGATGATTGACGACGCGGGCGTGGAAATCGGCCAGGGCGGCCTGGAATACCGCGTGATTAAAAAGATGCTGCCGGACAGGCCGCTGGATATCGAGATGACGATGAACGCGCATCCGATGGCCAGCGACACGCTGTTCGGCGCGCTGAGCGCCCGGGCCGAGCGCATCAAGGATGAAGAGGGCGGCCTGCCCGCGCGGCTGTATACCCGCTGCGCGATTGACGACGCGGAACGCCATGAGTATTTTACCCGGATGGGGTTTGACGATTTTGACGGCGTGGAGCTGTTTGTGCTGAACGTGCCGCAGGATCTTTCCCTGCGCAGGCGCAATTACAGCCCGGTGGGCACGAAATCCATCGACGTGGATCTGCGCACCCGCACCCGGCGCGAGGAATTCCTGCTGGGGCTGAAGGAATTCGGCTGCGTGGAGCACGCCAGCGAATGGCTGGAGGAGCGCATGCGCGGCCCGGTCTTTATGGCCAAGGCGACGTATTTCGGCAGCGACTACGTGGGCAGCATGCTGGTCACGGGGACGCAGGCCGAGGCGGTGCTGGATATGATCTGCGTGGAGCAGAAGTGGCGCGGCCGCGGCGTGGCCAGCGCGCTGGTGGACGAGGCGCTGGCACAGCTGAGCAAGCAGCAGGTGCCGCATATCATCGCCCGCGCCGTCCGCCGCAACGCCAGCGCGATGAAGTTCTTCAAGCGCAGCGGCTTTGACTGGGTGCGAACCGAGGAATATCTTTTGGGCAGAGATATGTAAAAGCTGCTTTTGCGTAGAAAAAACCGATTTCGCAGAAATCGGGATGTGGGAAGTCCAGAAACCTCAGGTTTCTGGTGGGGTTTAAGGGGCAAAGCCCCTTACAGAAGGGAGCTTTTCATGATAAAGCGTGCGATTTTGAGCGTGTCGGATAAGACCGGCATTGTGGAACTGGCCCGCCGCCTGACGGAAAAGGGCGTGACCCTGCTGTCTACCGGCGGCACGATGAAGGCGATTGAACAGGCGGGGATTCCCGTTACGGGCGTGAGCGACGTCACCGGCTTCCCGGAGTGCCTCGACGGGCGCGTGAAGACGCTGCACCCGGCGATTCACGCGGGCCTGCTCGCCGTGCGCGATAATCCCGAGCACATGAAGCAGCTTGAGCAGCTCGGCGTGGAGCCGATCGACATGGTGGTCATCAACCTGTATCCCTTCCGCGCGACCATCGAAAAGCCCGGCGTGACCTTCGACGAGGCGATTGAAAACATCGACATCGGCGGGCCGACCATGCTGCGCGCGGCGGCCAAAAACGCGCAGGACGTCGTCGTCGTCATCGACCCGGCGGATTACGGCCGCGTGCTGGATGAGCTGGAAGCCACGGGCGACGTTTCGCTGAAAACCAAGCGCTACCTGCAATATAAGGTCTTTGAGCATACCGCGCAGTACGACTGCATGATTCAGCAGTACCTGCGCAGCCAGCTCGACGACGCGCCGGAATTCCCGCAGAACCTGACCGTCACCTTTGAAAAGGTGCAGGAGATGCGCTACGGCGAGAACCCGCACCAGAAGGCGGCGTTCTACCGCGATCTGGGCGACGTGGCGGGCACGCTCCCGGCGGCGAAACAGCTCCACGGCAAGGAGCTTTCCTACAACAACATCAACGACACGAACGGCGCGCTCGAACTGCTGCGCGAGTTTGACACGACGGCGGTTATCGCGGTCAAGCACGGCAACCCGTGCGGCGTGGGCGTGGCGGATACGGTCAGCGAAGCCTACAAGCTGGCCTATGAGGCCGACCCGGTCAGCGTGTTCGGCGGCATTGTCGTCACCAACGGCACGGTGGACGCGGCGACGGCGGAACAGATGAGCAAGATCTTCCTTGAAATCATCGTCGCGCCGAAGTTCACCGACGAGGCGCTGGCGATTCTGACGAAGAAGAAGAACCTGCGCCTGCTCGAGCTGGATACGACGATCCGCGCCTATCCCAAGGGCGAGCGCGTGATGCGCAAGGTGGCGGGCGGCCTGCTGGTGCAGGAGATCGACGACAAGCTGCTGCCGGAGGACGGCGAGCTGAAGGTCGTGACGAAAGTACAGCCGACGGAAAAGCAGATGGAGGATTTGATGCTGGCGTGGAAGATCGTCAAGCATGCCAAATCCAACGGCATTGCCATCGCCAAGGACAACCAGAGCTTGGGCATCGGCCCGGGGCAGGTCAACCGCATCTGGAGCACGCAGATGGCCATCGAGCGCAGCGGCGACAAGGTGCGCGGCGCGGCGCTGGCGAGCGACGCGTTCTTCCCGTTTGACGACTGCGTGAAGGCCTGCGCGGAGGCGGGCATCAGCTGCATCATCCAGCCGGGCGGAAGCGTCCGCGATCAGGACTCCATCGACGCCTGCGACAAGTACGGCATTGCGATGGTCTTCACGGGCATGCGGCACTTCAAACACTAAATTCATCAGCGTCCCTTGGGGTCGCCCCGAGCGGGCGGACGGGGACGCTGTTTTTTTGCCGAGGAGGTAGACGATGAAAGTATTGGTGATTGGCGGCGGCGGGCGCGAGCACGCGGTCTGCAAGAAGCTCAGCGAATCGAAGGACGTGACGGAACTACTCTGCGCGCCGGGCAACGCGGGCATTGCGCAGGTCGCGCGGTGCATCCCCGAAGTGAAGGCGACGGATATCGAGGGCATCGTCGCGCTGGCGCAGCGGGAAAAGGTCGATTTTGTCTGCGTCACGCCGGATGATCCGCTGGCGTTGGGCTGCGTGGACAGGCTGGAAGAGGCGGGCATCCCGGCGTTCGGGCCGACGGCCTACGCGGCGCAGATGGAAGCGAGCAAAATCTTCTCCAAAAACCTGATGCGCAAATATGGCATCCCCACGGCGAAGTGCGAAATCTTCACCGAGATGGACAAGGCGCTGGCCTATCTGGACACGCAGGATGCGCCGATTGTCGTCAAGGCGGACGGGCTGGCGCTGGGCAAAGGCGTCGTCGTCGCGGCGACGATTGACGAGGCGAAGCAGGCCGTCGTCGAGATGATGCAGGGCGGCAAATTCGGCCAGAGCGGCGCGCGGGTGCTGATTGAAGAATGTATGGTCGGGCGCGAGGTGACGGTGCTCTGCTTCTGCGACGGCAAGACGATCGTGCCGATGAAGGCGAGCCAGGATCACAAGCGCGTGTTCGACGGCGACAAGGGGCCGAACACCGGCGGCATGGGCGCGTTTGCGCCCAGCCCGCTCTACACGAAGGACATCGCCGAGCGGACGGAACGCGAGATTCTGCTGCCGACGCTGCGCGCGATGAACGCGGAGGGCTTCACGTTCAAGGGCGTTCTCTACGTCGGGCTGATGCTGACGAAAGACGGGCCGAAGGTGGTCGAATACAACGCGCGCTTCGGCGACCCGGAGACGCAGGCCGTTCTGCCGCTGCTTGAAAGCGACCTGTTCGCTATCATGCGGGCGGTGCGCGAGCAGCGGCTGGCGGAGACGGAAATCCGCTGGCGGGACGGCGCGGCGGCCTGCATCGTGCTGGCCAGCGGCGGCTACCCGGGCAAATACGAGGGCGGCAAAGTGATTTTCGGCCTTGAGGACGCGGAAGCGATGGGCGCGACGGTTTATCACGCGGGCACGAAAAAGACCGACGCGGGCTATGTGACGGCGGGCGGCCGCGTGCTCGGCGTGACGGCGCTGGGCGATACGCTGGCGGACGCGGTTCGCGCGGCCTATGCGGCGGCGGCGAAGATTCACTTCGAGGGCGCGCATATGCGCAGCGATATCGGCCAAAAAGAGATCGGCTGAAGCGCAATATACGATTGAAATGCCCTCCATCCGGCCAAGATAAGCGGGAAGAAGCAGCCGGAGGTGAGGCCATGAACATCGCCGTTGTGGGCAACGGGAAAATGGGGCGGATGCTGGACGAAGTCTGCGCGGAACGGGACGACGTGCGCCTTATCGGCCACGTCGGGCCGGGAGCTTTTGCGAGCCTTGACGAGCTGGAGGGGCTTTCTGCGGCGCTGGATTTTTCCGCGCCGGAGAATCTGGCCATGCTGTTGGAAAGCGCGGTGCGGCGGCGGATTCCGCTGGTCATCGGCACGACGGGCTTTGACGACGCGCAGGGCGAGGCCATCCGCGCGGCGAGCCGAAGCATCCCAATCGTCTGGTCGGCGAATTTTTCCGTCGGCGTGGCGGTGCTCGCCCGGCTGGCGCGGCTTGCGGCGCGGGCGCTCGGCGATGAATTTGATATGGAGATCGTCGAGACGCATCACAACCAGAAGGCGGACGCGCCCAGCGGCACGGCCAAGCTGATTCTGCGGCATATCGACCCGGAAGGCGCATATACTCCTGTCTACGGGCGGCATGGACGACCCGGCGCGCGCGGAAAGGAAATCGGCGTGCATGCGGTGCGCGGGGGCACGGCCGCGGGCGAACACAGCCTGCGCTTTTACGGGCCGATGGAGGAGCTGGAACTGCGCCACCGCGCGGACAGCCGGGCAATTTTCGCGCGCGGCGCGCTGAGAGCGGCGGCGTTTGCGCGTGGGGCGGAGCCGGGGCTGTATGACATGGAGGACGTTTTATTCGGAGGAGACGGATGGACGCGGACGAGATCATAAAGACCATTCAGACAGCGGAAAAGAAAACGCCGGTGAAAGCCTATATCCGGGCGAGCCGCCCGCTGCACTTTGAAAACTGCCACGTGTTTACCGGGGCGGATATGATCGTGGTGGGCGATTACCGGGACATCGAGCCGGTTTTGGCGCGCAATGCGGACGCTATCGAGGACGCTGTGATCGAGTGCGACCGGCGCAACAGCGCCCTGCCGCTGCTGGATGTGAAGGCGCTTCATGCACGCATCGAGCCGGGCGCGGTCATCCGCGGCGGGGTGGAAATCGGCGACGGCGCGGTGATCATGATGGGCGCGATTCTCAACATCGGCGCGGTTGTCGGCGAAGGAACGCTGATTGACATGGGCGCGGTGCTTGGCGGGCGCGCGACGGTTGGAAAGCGCAGCCACATCGGCGCGGGCGCGGTGCTGGCGGGCGTGATCGAGCCGCCCAGCGCGAAGCCGGTGACGGTCGGCGACAACGTGATGATCGGCGCGAACGCGGTCGTGCTCGAGGGCGTGAGCATCGGGAGCGGCGCGGTGGTCGCAGCGGGCGCGGTCGTGACGAAAGACGTGCCGGAAAACGCGGTCGTCGCGGGCATCCCGGCGCGGATCGTCAAGATGAAGGACGAAAAGACCGAGGGCAAAACGGCGCTGATCGACGCGCTGAGGGAACTGTAACAATTCCGTGCGGGCTTGGCCCGCTTTTTTCTATTCAAACGGAATGTGACGTGATATAATGGACAAAACGCACATTTTGGAGAAGAACCCGTGAAGAGATTCAAGCTGTTTTTGGAAATGGCCGTTTTGGCGGGCGAATGAGCGGAAAAACCCGAACGAAAAACAAAAAAAGCGTGTAAAATAAGGGAAAAACCAAAAATAAGAATTGACATTCGCGGCGGAAGATGATATCATACTCATGTTTGCTGTGCAAGCCGTCCGCGGGGATGGTATGCACGGAAGACGATTGAAAGGAAGAATTGTTCTATGAATGATGGTCTCGCCGATGTTGACCGACGAGTAGTCGGCACCAAGCAGGTTCTCCGCGCGCTGGACGAGGGCAAGGTTGCCCATGCCTATGTGGCGCAGGACGCGGATCTGCTGCTCACCAAGCGCGTCGTGGATCGCTGCTACGACATGGATATCCCCTGCACGCAGGTTGAATCTATGGAGAAGCTCGGGCGCGCATGCGGCATCGACGTCAAGGCTGCGGCCGCCGGTCTGCTCAAATAAGGGCGAATCGGCCGCGAATCCATACCGGCTGCTATGCGGCACGCCGGCGCTTTGTATGCTATGATCCCGGGTTTTCGGGTTCATATAGATGAATCAGCAAGCAAGTGTTCCAGAATTTTTGAGAAGAAACATAGGAGGTGCTTCCATGCCTACGATCAACCAGTTGATCCGCAACGGAAGAAAAGCGATCGCTGCAAAGCCGACCGCGCCTATCCTGCAGAAGTGCCCGCAGAAGCGCGGCGTGTGCCTGTCTGTTAAGACCACCACGCCGAAGAAGCCGAACTCTGCGCTGCGTAAGATTGCCCGTGTCCGCCTGACGAACGGCGTCGAAGGTACTTGCTACATCCCCGGCATCGGCCACAACCTGCAGGAGCACTCCGTGGTGCTCATCCGCGGCGGCCGTGTTCGTGACCTGCCTGGCGTTCGTTATCACATCATCCGCGGCGCGCTGGATGCTGCCGGTGTGGCCAAGCGTATGCAGGCCCGCTCCAAGTACGGCGCGAAGCGCCCGAAGAAGTAATTTCTGAGGGTTCATACTTCGGGATAACGAAGGAAGTGGCGCCCTCCCAGTATCGGAGGTGTCGTCGGTCTGAAACGGGTGGCCGGCCGCGAAGCGGAAAGGCATTGCGCGTGTTTGGAACAGCGCGCAGGGCGTTCCGCGGGCAGGGCTGTGTGCTAGATCCGGTCAAGAAAGCCGCTTTTGCTGAGGCGGCGCGCTTGCCGGCCGTTCGGGCCATGCTGCAAGAAAACCGAAGCGAGGAAACAATCCTTGCTTCCTGACAACTCAGGAGGTTAAACCCATGCCGAGACGTGGTTTTGTACCCAAGCGTGAAGTGCTGCCGGATCCGGTTTACGGCAACACCATCGTCACCAAGCTGATCAACCAGATCATGCTCGACGGCAAGCGCGGCATCGCGCAGTCCGTCTGCTACGACGCGTTCCAGATGCTGGCCGACAAGACCGGCAAGGACGCGATGGAAGTTTTCAACGCTGGCATGCAGAACATTCTGCCCAGCCTTGAAGTCAAGGCCCGCCGCGTTGGCGGCGCGACCTATCAGGTCCCGATCGAGATCCGCCCGGAGCGCCGTCAGACCCTGGCCCTGCGCTGGCTGGTCGAGTTCTCCCGCAAGCGCGGCGAGAAGACCATGGCCGAGCGCCTCTGCGCCGAGATTATCGACGCGAGCAACAACACCGGCGCGGCTGTCAAGCGTAAGGAAGAAATGCATCGTATGGCCGAGGCCAACAAGGCGTTCGCCCACTATCGCTGGTAATTTCCGTCCGATCGTGCGAGGCGCCGCGAGAGCGGCTGCCTGAACAAAAAGGAGATTCAACATGCCCAGAGACCATGAATTAAAGATGGTTCGCAACATCGGTATCATGGCGCATATCGATGCCGGCAAGACGACGACGACCGAGCGTATTCTGTTCTATACGGGCAAGAACCGCAAGATCGGCGAAACGCATGAAGGCACCGCCACCATGGACTGGATGGCTCAGGAGCAGGAGCGCGGCATCACCATTACCTCCGCCGCGACGACCTGCTACTGGAAGGACTATCGCCTCAACATCATCGACACTCCCGGCCACGTCGATTTCACCGTCGAGGTCGAGCGTTCCCTGCGCGTTCTGGACGGCTCTGTCGCCGTGTTCTGCGCGAAGGGCGGCGTTGAGCCGCAGTCCGAGACTGTTTGGCGTCAGGCCGAGCACTATCATGTTCCGCGCATGGTGTACGTCAACAAGATGGACATCATGGGCGCGAACTTCTACCGCGTGGTGGACATGCTCCACGAGCGTCTGCACGCCAATGCGCACCCGATTCAGCTGCCGATCGGCGCGGAGAACGATTTCCGCGGCATCATCGACCTGCTGACCATGCGCGCCGAGGTCTACTATGATGACCTGGGCAAGGATTACCGCGACGAGCCGATCCCGGAGGATATGCAGGAAGAGGCTCAGATGTACCGCGAGCAGCTCATCGAGGCGCTGGCCGACGTGGACGACGGCATCATGGAGAAGTTCATGGAAGGCGAAGAGCCGACCATCGACGAGATGAAGGCCGCCATCCGCAAGGGCACCATCGATTGCAGCTTCTTCGCCGTGCTGTGCGGCACCTCTTACCGCAACAAGGGCGTTCAGCCGCTGCTGGACGCGGTTGTCGCCTACATGCCGTCTCCGCTGGACATCCCGCCAGTCAAGGGCTTCGACCCGCACACCGACGAGGAAGACGAGCGCCCGGTGAGCGACGAAGCGCCGTTCTCCGCGCTGGCCTTCAAGATCATGACCGACCCGTTCGTCGGCAAGCTGAGCTTCATCCGCGTCTACTCCGGCCACATCGGCTCGGGCAGCTACGTGCTCAACTCCACGAAGGGCAAGCGTGAGCGCATCGGCCGTCTGCTCCAGATGCACGCCAACGAGCGCAAGGAAATCACCGAGGTTTACACCGGCGAGATCTGCGGCGTTGTCGGCTTCAAGGACACCACGACCGGCGACACCCTGTGCGACGACAAGCACCCGATCATCCTTGAGAAGATGGAGTTCCCGGAGCCGGTTATCCAGGTCGCCATCGAGCCGAAGACCAAGGCTGGCCAGGAGAAGATGATTCTCGGCCTGCTGCGTCTGGCTGAAGAGGATCCGACCTTCAAGACCTACACCAACCAGGAGACGGGCCAGACGATCATCGCCGGCATGGGCGAGCTCCATCTGGAGATCATCGTTGACCGTCTGCTGCGCGAGTTCAAGGTTGAGGCGACCGTCGGCGCGCCGCAGGTTGCCTATCGCGAGACCATCCGCAAGAGCGCGAAGGCCGAAGGCCGCTACGTCCGTCAGACCGGCGGCAACGGCCAGTACGGTCACTGCTGGATCGAGATCTCCCCGGTCGAGGCCGGCGAGGGCTACTCCTTCAGCAACGACACCGTTGGCGGCTCCATCCCGAAGGAGTTCATCGCGCCGATCGACGCCGGTATCCGCGAGGCGGCCAAGAACGGCCCGCTGGGCGGCTACGAGGTTGTGGACTTCCATGTTTCCGTGTACGACGGCTCTTACCATGACGTTGACTCCTCCGAAGTCGCGTTCAAGATCGCCGGTTCTATGGCCTTCAAGGCGGCTATCGCCAAGGCCGACCCGGTGCTGCTTGAGCCGATCATGAAGGTTGACGTCACCGTGCCGGAAGAGTACATGGGCGACGTTATCGGCGACCTGAACAGCCGCCGCGGCCGCATCGAGGGCATGGATCACAACGGCACGACCGAAGAGATCCACGCGCTGGTTCCGCTCTCCGAGATGTTTGGTTACTCCACCGCGCTGCGTTCCCGTACGCAGGGCCGCGGCGTGTA
>CAKTXH010000054.1 GCA_934630975.1 uncultured Clostridia bacterium
TCGCAGTCCGTCAGGCCGTCCTCGCGGATGTTGGCGATGAAATACTTCGCGCACTTGCGCGCCACGTCGATATATTTGCTGTCGCCGGTGTTGATGCCGCTGAGCGTGAAGCCGTAGAGCGCCCACGCCTGCCCGCGGCTCCAGCTTGAGCCGGGCGCGTAACCCTGTCCGCCGGGCTTGTCGAGCGCCTTGCCCGTTCTGGGATCAAAGACGACGATATGGTTGCTGCTGCCGTCCTCGCGGATGAACTCGCGGATGGTCGTATCCGCGTGGATGCGGGCGATGGCCTCAAACCGCGGGTCTTTGGTCTGCGCGCCCGCCCAGTAGAGCAGGCTCAGGTTCATCATGCAGTCGATGATGGCGTAGCCCGCGCGATCTTCGCCCGGCCACGCGCGGATGAAGCCCGCCGGGTTGAAGCGCCCGGCCAGCAGCGTCGCCGCATGCAGGGTATCGGCATGCGCCTGCGCGTCGCCGATGAGCTTGTCGTGCGCGCCCGTGGAAAGCAGATACATGAAGCCCACGTCGTGGTTGAGCAGCATGAACGAGCGCAGCTCGTCCGTCAGCAGCTTCTCCACGCGCAGCGCCTCGTCCCTGTAAACGTCCCTGCCCGTCGCGGCGTAGAGCTGCCACATCATGCCCGGCCAGAAGCCGCCCGTCCACCAGCTGTTGCCGTCAAACGGCGCGGGGGTGTAGCCGTCCTTCTGCCCCATGTAAGGGATAATACCTTGCTCGGCCGCGCGCTTTGCGCCGCGCTCCAGCTTTTCGCAGGCGCGCGCAAAGGCCTCGTCAACCCATTTTTCCATACGTTAAAACCTCCGTCGGGGGATTCTCCCACGCGTCGCGGCCCGCGGTCTTCGTGCCGAAAACGGCGCTGACCAGCACGGTTTCGCCCTTGCCGATCTTGGCCGTCAGGGTCGGAATCAGCGTGCGCGGGGCCATCAGGTTGGTGTTCGGTTCGGGCATGACGTTCTGCTGACCGTCATAACCGCGCAGATTCATCACGCCGCTCACGCCCCACGGCGCGATCACCGCCGCGCGGCCGTTCTCGCAGACCTCTTCCGGCGTGCGCGCATGCTGGGCATAGATCACGCTGCCGTCGCACCCGTCGCGGGAGATGGCGTAACCGCCCTCCGCCGCGTACAGCTCGCGGTCGCTGGTGATGCGGTGGATGCGCACATGCCATTCGCCGAACGGGCGCAGTTCGGTTTTCACCGTCACGCCCGCAAACGGGTGCCACGTGGAGATCACGCAATCCGCCTTGATTTCGTATTCGTCGCAGCCGTAGCGCGGGTGCCACGTGTCGCCGTCCTCGCTGAGGGCGAGCATGTTATCAAACGCGCCGTCCTTGAGCAGCTTCTGCGCCTTGCTGACGCTGAAGCCGAACACGCTGGAATAGACGAATTTCTCATATTTCGCCTCGTCGTGGCTGTGCTCGTGCGCGCGGTTGCCCGCCACGAACGCCATCACGTGGCTCTTGTCGTCGCTGCGCGTGACGAGCATGCGCATATGCGGCTGAAGCGCCGTCTTCGGCGTGTCGATCTCCTGCTCCTCCGCCCGCCAGAACGGGTGATCCTCCGGCAGCGCGAGGCAGGCGAACGCCTTCATCGCCCAATACGGTGAGCCGGGCGCGTTGTAGCCCTCGGCCATCAGCAGGCTCGGATAGCCGTAGCCGATGGTCAGCACGCCGTCGCGGGTAAAGATCGGCTTAGCGAACCACTTGCGCATATTGCCCAGCAGCAAGTGCTTCATCTGGCCGTAATTCACCTGTTCCGTCTCGGCCTCGACCAGCGCCAGCGCGGCGTAGAACGCGCCCTGCGCGAAGCGATAGGTCAGGCTGCGGCCATAGGCCAGCGCCTCGCCGCTCTTATCAAACCAGCAGGCGAAGTCGGTGGCCATCTTCTTGGCGCGCTCGATGTATTCGCGGCTGCGCTCCGGGTCGCGCTCATGCATAACCTTCGCATAGACCAGCCCGTAGAAATGGAACGCCCACATCGTGTAATACTCGCGCTGGTTGAAGTAATCGAAATACCAGCCGTCGCCCTCGTAGTGCTCCTCGATCATGGCGAAATCCTTCTGCATGCGCTCCTCGTCGTGCGGCACGCCGCAGACGATGAAGCCCATGTTCACCAGCACGCGGAAGAACGTCCAGTTGTTTTTCGGCATATCATGATGGTTGATCTGGTCGAGCCACGCGTGGAGCTGCTTCTGCGTCTTTTCCGGCAGATCGAAGAAAAATTCCTTCGGCGCCAGCGCCATGCCCATGCCGAACACGGCCATTTCGACCAGCCGCTGATCGTAATCGACGACCTCGCCCCAGTATTCCGGGTTTTCGGGATCAACGCCCGCGATGATGCCCTCGCGCCATGCCTCCCAAAGCGGTTTCACGCACTCGCAATGCCCTGCCAGCATCGGCACAATCGCCCACAGCGGACGCGCGAACGCCTCCATCTGCGCAATTTCATCGGGGTATACCGCGCCGGTATCGCCCAGATGCAGCCGCGCCTTGTTCGGGCTGAGCAGCGGCAGCAACGGTTCAATCAGTTGAACGGCGGCGCGCTCGACGTCCGCCCGCGAGCGCAGCGGGTTATCCTTGACACAGTTTCCCATGAAGATCACTCCTTTGGAATCCGTTGAGGCTCCGCCTCAAACTCCGGCAGGAACCTGAGGTTCCTGCACTTCCCGCATAAATAACGATAAATGTGTTCAAGCAAGCGCGAAGCGAAGAAGGGAGTCTGAGGGACTTGTCCCTCAGGCAGGTTTGGGCGGCAGCCCATTTTCTCCTCATAAAAGCGTAGTTTCAGAGCAGAATGCGAAGCATTCTACGATTGAAACGGGGCTTTTCGCACAACAAATTTTTTGTGATGTACTTTTGCTTTCCTACTCGTCATCGTCATCCGCCAGACGCTGCCGGGGAAATTCCCCGCCATGCGTTCATCGGTCACATGAATCTCTTCCACATGCACGTCAAGCGACGGATCAAATGCCATGCCGAGTTTGCCGAAATGCGCCCGGCCATGCTCGAGCGTCGGCTGATGCCTGAGCATGAACACAAAGGTCACGGGTTGTTCTTTTTCAAGCGTCACGTCGTCGGTGAGTTCCAGCGCATCCGCCGAAACGGAGAGCGTCCGCACCAGCGACCTGATTTCCGCTTCTTCGGGATACGCCCCGGCCAGCTCCATCCGCGCGCCGTTTTCATCGGCGAAAACGTCCGCCGCGCGGCGTTCGCGCCCGGCGCGCTGTTCGTTTCCGCCGACGAGCGGCACATTGTGGTTCATCGAGCGGGTATTCATCAGCTCATAGCGCCGCGGCCCGAAGGTCTGGGCGGTATAGACGCAGTTGCCCACGTCGATGATCTCCGGCTCGCCATCCGCATAGACGATGAAACTGCCGACATCGTTATGGTTATGGCTTTCGCCGTTGTGGCCGCCCTTCATCGCGGCATACAGCCCGCCCTTGCGCCACGCGAACACCTGCAAACTCGGCAGCGCGGCAAAGGGTTCGCCCTTCGGCTCTTCCGCCTGCGCCTTTTCGGCAAACAGGCTTTGCAGCACGCGGCTCATCTGCGGCGTATCGACCGGGCGGACAGACGTTTTCCGCCCCTCCAGCCAGAGGCCGAAGTGCTCGACGTCCGGCTGGTTTGTCCGCCTGCCGAACAGCGCGATGCGCTGGCCGTCGAGCCTCGGCTTCGCGTCGCAATCCGCAAAGTTGACGAAATAATCCCCCGCGATGTGCACATGCATCGGGAACGCGGCGATTCGCCGGATCAGCGGCTCGTCATAGAAGCTCACGCGCCCGCCCGTCGCCTGATACACGCTTTCCAGCACGTCAAACAGCGCCGCGCCCGCCATGTTGAAATAGCCCGCGCCCTCGTCGCAGCCGCCGTCCTCCGGCAGAACCGCCAGATAGCTGTCCAGCATGCGCATCGCGCGGGTCACGCCCTCGCTTCTGCGCCAGCCGTCCCGCTCCAAAAGCAGCAGAACGTCGATCACGTTGGAGAGAATCCACGGCGTCCAGTTGCACACGTCCTTTCGGATCATGCCCATCCACCAGAAATCGTCGTGATCCATGAACGGCGTGATCACGCGGCGGTCAATCTCATGCCGCACGCGCCGCGCAATCAGCGGGCTGACCGCATTCAGCTTGTCTTCCAACAGATACAGGATATCGGCCAGCGCCGCCGCCGTCTGCGCCGCAAAGAGATCGACGTAGGGATTCTCCGCATCCGGCAGAGGGCGCTCGTTCATCGGCGGGCGGCCGGGGTGGTCGCTGCCGTTGTGTGCGCTGAGCACCCACGTCGTCTCCTCGCAGATGCACCACAGGCCGTCGATGACCGCGTCCAAATACGTGCCGTCGTCCAGCAGGCACTCGCCCAGCGCCGCGCCCATCAGCCGATTGCGCCGCGCGAAATACGGCTTTTCGTAGGCCATTCGGTCGCCCGTGCGGCAGAACGCAAGGAACTGCGTCGCCGTCACCATCGGGTAGCCCTGCCCGGCCTCGTCCGCCCACGCGAGAATCTGCCTGCGCTTCTCCTCGGGGATGGCGTTCCACGCATCCCGCGCCTGCCGCCGGGGAAACGGGCGGTAATCGCCCGGCTCGCCCAGCAGCCCATGCAGCGGATGCGCGTTCAGATAAGCAGCAAACATATCAGCCCTTCATGCCCGTGGTGGCAATGCCCTCGATGAAGTAACGCTGCAGGAACAGGAACACAATCGTCACCGGCAGCAGCGAGCACAGCGACGCGGCCATGATCAGGTTATAATCCGCGGAATACGCCTGAATGAAGCGGCGCAGGCCGACCTGAATCGTCTTGCGCAGGTCGGTGGTCAGGTAGATCATCGGGCCCATGTAGTCGTTCCAGGTGTTGACGAAGGTGAAAATGCACAGCGTCGCGATGGCGGGCTTGGACAGCGGCAGGATGATGCGCGCCCAAATGCCGTATTCGCTCAGGCCGTCGATGCGCGCGGCCTCGCTCAGGTCGTTCGGGATGCCCATGTAGAACTGGCGCATCAGGAACACGCCGAAGGCGGAGAAGCTTTGCAGCGCGACCAGCGCCCAGATCGTATCATACAGGCCGATGGAGCGCATCATGATGAACTGCGGCACCATGTAGACCTGCCACGGCACCGCGATGGTGCCGATATAGCACATGAACAGCACGTCGCGGCCCTTGAAATTCATCTTCGCGAACGCGTAAGCCGCAAAGGAGGACGTAAGAATCTGCATGAACGTGACGATCACGGCCAGCACGGCGGTATTTTTGAAATACGCCATCAGCGGCACGCGCTCCCAGATTTGCAGATAGTTTTCCCAGTGGAACGTTTCAGGAATCCACTTCATCGGGATGGAGAACACATCCACGCTCGTCTTGAGCGAGGAAGAAATCATCCAAACGAACGGCACAAGCGCCACAACCGTCAGCGCCAGCAGGAAGGCATACTTGAGCACCGTGCCCAGCACGTGCCCGGCCGTCTGCCGCTTGACCTTGCGCTGCGTTTTCATCGAAACAGCGGTCATCTTTCTCGCCTCCCTTACATGTAGTTGACCCACTTCTTCTCGCCGCGGAACTGCACGAACGTGACCAGCAGCACGATGGCCAGCAGCACCATAGAGACCGCGCTCGCCACGCCGTACTGCGCGGAGGTCGCGATGCCCTCGCCGCCGAAGCTCAGCTCGAAGATGTAGGTAACGAGCATCTTGGTGGAACGGCCCGGGCCGCCCTGCGTCATGATCGCAACCACGTCGTAGATCTTGAAGCAGGAAATCACCAGCATGATGGAGACGAAGAACGTGGTCGGGGTGAGCATCGGCATGGTCACCTTGGTGAACTTCTGCCAGCCGTTCGCGCCGTCCATCGTCGCGGCCTCGTACAGCTCGGCCGGAACGCCCTGAAGGCCCGCCAGATACATAACCATGTAATAGCCCGCGTTTCGCCAGACGCTGACGATGATGATCGCCCAAATCGCCAGATCGCGGCTGGACGTCCAGCTCTTGGTGATATGGATGCCAAACAGCGAAAGAATCTGGTTGACCGGGCCAGTCTTCATCAGCAGGAAGTTCCAGCAGACGCAGATGGCCACCAGCGAAGCGACATACGGGAAGAAAAACACGGCGCGGAAGAACTTCGCGCCCTTCACCGCCTTATTGAGCACCAGCGCCAGCCCCAGCGCGCAGGCGATGGTGATCGGCACGGTCGCGACGGTGTAATAGACGGTGTTTTTGAGGGCGATGCCCAGATTGCTCTTGGTGAAGCTGAAATCCTTGAAGATCAGGCGGAAGTTATCCAGCCCCGCCCAGGTGATCTTCGAGCCGCCGCTCCAATTCATGAACGCCAGCACGATGGAGAAAATCACCGGGATCAGGGTAAAGACAACAAAGCCGATGAAGTTGGGCGCGAGGAAGGTGTAAGCCGTCAGCGTATTGCGCCGCTCCAGCTTGCCCATCTTACGCTTTTCCACGCTTTTTGTCATGTCGTGCACATCCTTTCGCAGGCAGAGTGATCATCACCTTTCCACCATCCGCGGATGGTGGAAGGGTTTTCTTTTTGAAAAAAGAAAGGGGGAAGTGCCCCAGCGCCTCCCCCTTCCCTGAATTGCGGGAATTACTTGATGTATTCAGCAGCGCGCTCTTCCATTTCCGCGATGCCCTCGTCGATGGTCAGCTCGCGGGTCATGATGAGGCTGTGCTCCTCGTTGACGATGGACTTGATCTCGTTGACGCCTTCGCCGATCGGCCACTCCAGAGAGATGGCGGTGGGCAGCAGGGCGGCCTTGCTGTTCTCGTCGGTCGGGAAGCCGTCGGCAGAAGCCATAACCTCGGCAACCGCTTCGCTCACGTAAGCCGGACGGGTGCCGGTCGCGGCGATGGCCTTCGCGCCCTCTTCAGAGCACATCCAGGAAGCGAACTTCCAGGCTTCTTCCTTGTTCTCGCTGGCGTTGCTGATGGCGATGCCGGTCGGGGAACCGAAGGAGGAACCGGCGGCCACGCCCTCAAGATGCGGCACGGCGACGATGCCCCAGTTCATGGAAGCGGTGCCATCCTTGATGTAGCCGATCAGGGTGGAAGCATACCAGTAGCCCATCGGCATCATGGCGACGTTGCCCTGCGCGAAAGCGCCGGAGTAGTGCAGGCCGGAAGCCTTCAGCTCGTCGTAGCTCATGCACACGCCGTCATCCTCGAAACCCTGATACAGCTCGTAGAAGTACTTGAGGTCGGAGTATTCGCCGTCGGCCAGCGTGTTCACGCCGTCGCAGACCGCCCAGTTCGCCACGCAGGAGAGCCAGGTGTGGTAGTGTGTGCCGTAAGCGCCGGTCTTCTCGTGAATGTCGCGCGCCATCTGCGCGTACTCATCCCACGTCCAATCGTTGGTCGGGTATTCCATGCCGGCCTGATCGAACAGATCCTTGTTGTAGAACATCACCCAGTAGTCCGCGCGGAACGGGAGCGCGTACTGCTGGCCGTCGGTCAGCGCCACATAGCAGCTGTCCATGCCCGCGTACTTGGTCATATCCACGCCGTCGGCCGCAATCTGCTCGGTCATCGGCACGATCAGGCCTTCCTTCGCCCAGTTCTGCATATCGGAAAGCTCCTTAACGCAGTACAGGTCGGTGGTGTCGCCGCCGGCGAGCATGGTGCTGGCCTTCACGTTGTAATCCTGAGAAGCGAGGTCAACCCACTCGATCTTCACGTCGGGATTGGCGGCCTCATAGCCTTCCTTGATCGCGGTGTAGTACGGCGTGGTCGTGGTATCCCAACCGGCGACCTTCAGCGTCGTCTCCGCCAAGGCGGGCGCCATCGTGGCGACCATCATCGAAGCGAGCATGCCAGCAAGCAGTTTCTTCATTTCAGTTTCCTCCTTATTGGGTTGGCGGCCTGCCATGTTACCGTTTACATTTGCTGTATTCCAGTTTTTCATGGCTCTTTTCGTTACTATATCAGCCGCTTTGTTGAACTCATTATACAAAATTGTCAGATTCAAGTCAAGACTTTTCAGCATATTTTTGCAAAACTTTTTGGCCATCCGTTCCAGAAAACCGTTTTGTACTGCTATTTTCATTTTGTTATCGCTTACATTTTTCTTGCATTCGGCGCGGTCAGCGCGTATAATGAAAGCAAATTCAACACCGGGAGGCTTCCTCCGCATGGATAAAAAAGTCACCATCTACGATATTGCGCGCGAAGCGGGCGTTTCCACCGCGACCGTCACCCGCGTGACCTCCGGCGACGCGCGCGTCAAGCCCGCCACGCGGGAGAAGGTGCAGCGCGTCATCGACCAGTACGCCTACACCCCCAGCGCCGCCGCGCGGGATTTGGAGCGTGGGCAGACGCACTCGCTAGCCATCGTCCTGCCGCAGATCGTCAACCCGTATTTCACGCGCATGTTCGACGCGGCCAACAGCGCCGCCACGGAAAACGGCTACACCCTCTGGCTGTTTCAGGCGGCCGACCACAAGCCCATCTCCCGCGAACTGGTCGACGAGCTGATCCGCCGCCGGTTTGACGGCGCGGTGTTCGCGGGCAACATCTGGGGCAACGAGCGATCCGGTCTGAGCGAAGCGCTCGCCCGCCTGCGCCACCACATGCCCGTCGTCGCCATCTGCCCGCCCGCGACCCAGTTGGACTGTATCTGTATTCACAGCGACCTGGTCGGCTGTTCGCGCCTGCCCGTGCGCCATCTGCATACGCTCGGCCACCGGCGCATCGCGTTCATCGGCGGCTCGATGCAGTTCCACGATTACAGCAAGCGCGGCGAAAACTTTCTGGAAGAGCTGCGCGTCCTCGGCCTGCCGGATGATCCCGCTTATCACGTGGACTGCGGGTATGACGCGGAGAGCGGCGAGCGCGCCGTGCTGCGCATGCTCTCCGGCCTGCCGCGCAGCCATTGGCCGACGGGCATCATCGCCTTCAACGACCTTGTGGCGCTCGGCGCGCTCAAGCAGCTCAAGAAGATGGGGCTGCGCGTGCCGGAGGATATGGCGCTCATCGGCTGCGACAACCAGTTTTTCTGCCCGTATACCGATCCGCCGCTCACCTCGGTGGAGCTTTACCCGGAGGATATGGCGCAGAGCGCCATCCGCGAGCTGCTCTTCTCCCGCGACAACGCCCGCCAGCCGTTCGCGATGATGCGCGAGGCTTCGCTCATCGTCCGCGAGAGCTGCGGGGCGAAGCTGGGATATCGAAAATTGGGCTGAGCGCGCAGGTCATGCCGTTTTCCGCGCATCAAAAAAGCCGACAGGCTTTCAAACCTGCCGACTTCTTTTGATGTTGCGAATCGAGTTTACTTCACCTGGGCCAGCGCGTTGTTGACCGCTTCAATGATGCCGTTGGAGGTCAGCGTCACGCCGGAAACCACGTCCACATCCGTGCTCTGCTTGGCGAGGATATCCGCGATGACCTTTTCAAACGCCGGGTCGGAAATACCGGCGGTCTCCGCCTGCTCGAGCACCTCGATGTTGGCGATCTTCTCGCCGTCCATCGTCACCTTGACGCGGATCGGCGTGCCGCCCTTGCCCTTGCCCTCGCCGATGTACTCGTTGGCCGCCGTCTCATAGGAAGCGGCCTTCTTTTCCGGCTCGTAGTTGGCGCGGCCGTCCATCACGGATTCCTGCATGTTATCCGCCGCAGGCTGGGCGATCAGCTTGCCGATGATGCGGCCAAAGATCATGCCGCCGCCGAAGTTGCAGCTGGCCTGATAGCAGTTGGACCAGATATCGCCCAGCTCGCCGTTGGTGTACAGGTGCGGGATGACCTCGCCATACGGCGTCAGCACCTGGCCGTTGATGTTCTTGCGCGGGCCGCCCTGCGTGTTGCCCATGCACGGCGTGACCTTCACCGCGTAATACGGCGCGGTATCAATGCGAACCATGTTCGCGGTGCGGCCAAAGGCCAGATCCTCGCCGCCGTCCACAAAGCTGTTCCACTTGTTCACGGAAGCGACCACCGCGTCCGCGTCCAGACCGATCTTCTGCGCCAGCTCCTCCAGCGTATCCGCCTTGACGACCCAGCCCTTGTCGATTTCGGTCTGGCTGTCCTCGCTCCAGGTGAAGTGCAGACGGCCCTGCGCGCGGCCATTCTCGTCAAAGATGGAATACATGTATTCCGGCAGCGGGCTGTTCTGCCACGTGCCGCCGACGCTGAATTTGCCGTGGCGGCGCTTGGCGTCTTCCGCCGCGAAGCGCGTGCCGTCCGGGCCGACCATGATGCCGCGGCTGGTTCCCCGGAAGGCGAAGGTCGCATACTGGTTTTCCTCGTCGTAGAACTCGATGTTGCTCACGACGTTGCCCATGTGCCACAGATCCGCGCCCACGTCGCTGGCCATGCGGATGCCGTCGCCGGTGTTGTAATGCGCGTTGCCGGTGGACGGCCAGAAATAGCGGTCGGTGAAATCCTGCTGCATTTCCTTGTTGTTTTCAAAGCCGCCGCAGGCCAGAACGACCGCGTTCTTCGCGCGCACGTTGACCTCGCGGCCGTCAATCTTCACGGTCACGCCGTGAACGATCTTCGTCTCGCCATCCTGAATCAGGCGGGAGGCCTCGGCCTCGTACCATACGGTGATGTTGTCGCGCTTATTGACGTTATCCTTGAGCAGGTGATAGGCCGCGCCGTCGCCGCCGAAGGCCGTCGCGCTCATGCCGGTATTGCCCGCCACGGTGAACGGGGTGAAAGAAGAAGAACCTTCCAGCTCCGGGAACTCGCATTGGTTGAAATACTGCGGATTCTCCGCGCCCAGCGACTTGATCCAGTCGAAGTTTTCGGCCATGCCGTCCACATACAGCTCGATCATCTCATCGCTCGGCGTGGTGTACTTGCCGCGCAGCGCCTTGATGTACTTAACCGTCTCGGCCTTGTCGCTCGTGCCGCAGATCCACTGCATGCAGATCACGGAGTTGCCGCCCGCCTTGCCTTCCGGCGCTTTTTCCAGCAGCAGCACTTTCGCGCCCGCATCCGCCGCGGTAATCGCCACGGAAGCGCCCGCGCCGCCGAAGCCGATGACCACCGCATCATACTCTGCGTCCCAATTCACGGTCTTTTCAAAAGCTTCCTTCTTCTCCTCCTCGGCCATCGCGCCGACCGGCGCAACCAGACCGGCGGCCGCCAAACCGAGCGCGCCCATCGCGGAGCCTTTCAGGAAATCTCTTCTGGAAATGTTGCTTTTCATGACATGTCCTTCCTTTCGATCACAGAGGCGTTTCACGCGTCTTTGTTTGTGATTCTTTTGTTAAGGACAGTGTAGCTTTGGCCAGCAGGCCAAGTCAAGGCTCAAATCTATGCAAAGAAACCGTTTATTCTTGACGTTTTTTATTTAAATCTCACATTTCTTCTTGGTTAAGCTCTCCATATCTTTGGCCTTCGCCCCAAAGCCTTTGCCATTTTTTATTCAATCTCGACGGTTTGGGTCAGCACAAACCCTTCGCGCTGCGTCGTCGGAAAGATTTCCGGCCCCAGAATGCCGCCGAAAACGTCGCCTTTCAGCGCAAAGCGGTGCTCCCGGGCGTAAGCCTCGAGCGGCGCAAAATCGCCGGGCTGCATATCGCCGATTTTTTCATAGGGCCTGTATTGATAGACCTTCATGCCGCTTCCGTTGGATAAAATGCGCCCGCTGTTCTCCAGCGTTTCATAAATCGCCGGATGATGCGCCGCCAGCGGCACAATGTCAATCGCCAGCCTGATTTCAAACGGCAGTTCGCCCGTAATCGCCCGGCGGTCGATCCAATAGCCGTAGTTCAGATAGGGCAGGCCCTCCATCGCCAGCGCGACCAGCGGCTCGTTCTCCCGATCAAAGAGCAGGTAGCGCCGCTCCGGCAGTTCGCCGATGCGCACCGCGTCCAGCCTGCCGGAAATCGTTTGAAAAATGCCCTTCATCTGCCGCACATGGCGCATCCGCGCATGCAGCTCATCCGCCTGCGCCTGAAGCTTTTCCAGCGATTCGTCAAACACCTTCAAATGAGAAAGGCCGTCCGTTTGTTTAAACGTATCCAGCAGTTCGTCATTGGAAAAGCCCAGGCTTTTGATTTTTCGAAAATCCAGCAGCCGCATGATCTCGTGCTCGGTATAGACGCACTGGCGGCTTCCCTTATCCCTTTCCACATGGAGCAGGCCGATACGCTCATAATAGCGCAGCGTATCCATGCTGATGCCGAAAAGGCGGGCGCTCTGCGAGCGGCTGTATCGAATGGGTTCTTCCTGCACGGGCTTTTCCTCCGTCCTTTTCAGCGCTTACTCGCCGAAAACCTTGATATAATCCTGCTTGAACTTTTCAATGCCCTGATCGGTCAGCGGATGACGCGTCATCTGCTCGATCACCTTATACGGCACGGTCGCGATATCCGCGCCCGCCAGCGCGCAGTCCGTCACGTGAATCGGGTTGCGGACGCTCGCGGCGATGATCTGGGTGTCGATATCCGGGTAGTTGGCGAAGATCTCCGCGATTGTGCGGATGAGGTCGATGCCCGGCTGCGAAATATCGTCCAGCCGCCCCAAAAACGGGCTGACATAGGCCGCGCCCGCGCGCGCCGCCAGCAGCGCCTGATTGGCCGAGAAAATCAGCGTGCAGTTGGTCGGAATCCCCTCGGCGGAGAGCGCCTTGATGGCTTTCAGCCCTTCGACCGTCATCGGGATTTTGACGACCATGTGTTTCGGATCGAGCGCGTAAATCGCGCGGCCTTCCTTGACCATGGTTTCGGCGTCCGTCGTCGTCGCCTTCACCTCGCCGGAAATCGGCCCGTCCACAATCGAAGCGATTTCCGCGAGCGTCTGCGCGTAGTCGCGGCCTTCCTTGGCGATCAGGCTGGGGTTCGTGGTCACGCCGGCAATCACGCCCATATCGTTCGCCCTGCGAATTTCATCCACATTTGCGGTATCAATAAAGAACTTCATAAGCGATTTCCTTTCTCTGCAATAGTTGTTCGGTGCGGAAGAAAATCCGTTTTCTTCCTCCCGGAATGGCGGCATAATTCGCCGCCGCCCCGCCGGTTTCCTGCTCAAAAGCCATTCACATTTCTTCTCTTTCGCGCTTTTTTCGCGGCGCTTCTGCAAATTCCGCTTGACAAGCGCCCGCGCCTTGATTGTAATGCATAACGTCGTTATGAAACATCGTTTCAGATTGGAGTCAATATGGCCAAACAAATCGAAGGCGATTCTGCCGCTGGGCTGGCTGTTCTATCTGCACGGCTCGCTGACCGCGCAGACGTTCATCACCGTGATCATCCTGTCGCTGGGCACATTCTGGATGAAGCGACGGCCAACGTTGACCCGGAGAACAAGGACCGCCTGCAAAAGGCCATTGAGGTCCTGACGCACGGCAAGACCATTCTCATGATCGCCCACCGGCTGAAAACCGTCCGCAGCGCCGACCAGATTCTCGTGCTCGACGGCGGCAGAATCGTTCAGCAGGGCAGGCACGACGAATTGATCAAGCAGCCCGGCCTTTACGCCGAATTCGTCGGCGGCAGAAAAGAAACCGCCGATTGGAAGCTGTAATTTCACATCTAAGTCAAACGCCCCGTCCGGGAAATTCGAATCCATCGCGAATTCCCGGGCGGGGCGCTTTCTTTTTTCAATAAAACTGTGTAATGACTTGCTGCCTGTGCGTTTTAGGGTTTTCAAATCGGTATTCAACTTTTTCTCCCATCTTCTTTTGCGCAAGAAATGCTAACGGTTCGCCATCTTCTACGGGCCATTCCGATTCCTGCACCCAACGCGGCTGTTTCGCTGTCTTTTCAAGATGGAACCTGTCTTTAATTTGCTCCCGAATTGCTTTTTTCCGCGCCTGCGGTTCCATGCCGTTTGTATTTTCAATGATATGAAAAAGAACTTCTCCGGCCTCCATGCTGTCAGCATATATCGGAACCTCGTCTATGGCAATTCGCGCAATTTCATCGTAATATGGATCATAAGCCAAACCGGGATATTCATCATGAAATAAATCAAATATCAGTCTGTAAGCCGCGCCACACCGCTGTACACGCGTCAAAGCATAATACCCGCGCGACAACGTTTTTCTTAAATCAAAATCGTCGTATTGAAACGCTTCCGCACAGATCGGTGAGCATTTCCAAACGCTGTCATGAGCAAAGCTGCTTTGCGGCACTTTGTTTTGAATCCGTGCATAAAGCGCATCGTCTTCCATCACACACTTTAAAAATTCTGTCGCTGAAATCTTTCGTGTCAGGTATTCTAAAATGCTGTCGTTCACGGCGCTCGTTCCTCAGTTCATCCATTCAATTGCTGTATATTGATCGTCTGTCCAAACCGTTCTCCGTTTTTAAAGCCGCTTATCCGTATTTGCTCCAGATTTCCCTTGGCGTTCAAAATAATCAGTTCGTCGTCAGGCTTTGTGAAACTGGATTTCCTGATTCTGCGAACAAGCTGCATGGTCGATACATCGACAATCAGATATGCGTCTCGGTTCGGGCCGATGAATACATACGGATCTTCAAGCGAATCAAACACGTTGTACGTTGTGCTCGGATATTTTGCGATTTCCTCTCCCGCATAGCTCAGCTTTCGCAGCCCGATCTCTTGAAACACGCCAAGGACAAAATCGGGGTACACGACAACCTCGTTGCCATGCTTCAAGCGGTAATTCCATCTGATTTTCCCCGTTTGCAGATCGCAGCAGTATACGCCCTTCAGCCACGAGCTGATGAAAAAGCAATCGTGCTCATCCGAAACTGCGATTCCGTATTGCGAATGATAAACGTCCAGCGGCTCGATGCGCGAATCTATTTCGACCTCATGCACAGACCCGTTTGGATCAAAAAATCGTACTTTCCGTTGATCGTATCTGGCTTCGGAACAGGAATACCGGCTATTTACGTAATGGGTGTAAAAGCCCACTCTCATCTGCCCGGTAGGCGATTCCGAATCTTCAACAACGATATCCTCGATTTCTGCGATTCTCGGCGCGGCCATGCTCTTACCTCCTTGCACAAGTTCTTCCTGTTTTATTCTATTTTATCACGGTTTTTTCCTTCAATCCAGTTGAATCACAGCGCGTTTTCCGCCATCTTTTCTCTACGCCCGCATCTTTTTCGCAAAAACAGAAAAAAATTGTAAAAAAGGGGTTGCATTTTTCGCGAAGCCGTGCTATACTATCTAACGTTCCGAGCGAACAAGTGAATAAGACACGGGGCATTAGCACAGTTGGTAGCGCGCTACATTCGCATTGTAGAGGTCAGCGGTTCGAATCCGCTATGCTCCACCATACAGTTCGTACTCGAACCCGATTCTTTACGAAAAAGGGTTCGGGTACGTTTTTTGTTTATCGGAAGTTC
>CAKTXH010000055.1 GCA_934630975.1 uncultured Clostridia bacterium
AACATCGTGCGCCAGTAGAGCCAGAAGTTGGAGGAGAAGACCTCGTCGTCGAAGAAATCGGTGATGCGCTTATCCTGGAGCTGCTCATCGGGCGTGAAGAACAGGCGCATGATCTCCATCGCGCCCTTGTCGCTGATGGCGAACTTGCCATCGGTATGCGCGTCCTCGCCGCGGTTCACGGTCGCGCGGCAGAGGGAGGAGTTCGGGTCTTCCTTGTTGAGCCAGTAGTACTCGTCCAGCACGCTCTGACCCTCATGCTCGAGGGACGGGATATCGTGCAGCAGATCCCACATGACCTCGAAATGGTTATCCATCTCGCGGCCGCCGCGCATCACGTAGCCGACGTCCATCTTGCGGCCGTCGCACGCGCCGCCCGCCACCGGGTCTTTTTCAAAGATGTGGATGTGCTCGCCCTTCATCTGGCCGTCGCGCACGAGGTAGCAGGCCGCGGTCAGCGCCGCAAGGCCGGAGCCGATGATATACGCGGACTTGCCGTCCACGCCTTCCGGCTTCTTGGGATGAGAGAACGCTTCATAGTTGCCACTGCTGTAATACATAACCGAAACCTCCTTATGATTCAGGCGATACCGCCGGGGGCTTCTGCCCGGCCGGCTTTTGCATCGCTCATGTCCTTTTGATGGCATTATTGTACCAAGGTCAAGGGGTTTTTAAAACGGGCAGAAAAAAAGCTGTGTCCCGTTTTTCGACACAGCTTCAATTTTGGATGATTTTTGGACACTTCGGGGCAGATGTGGGACTCCTTCCGTCTGCCTTCGGCAGCCAACCTTCGGCGTTTTCATCGTCTGAATCCGCCACAGGCGGCGACGATTTCAAACGTCCCTCTAAGAGGAAGGTCTTGTTTCTTGTATAACTACTTCTTACGCGCCAAAGGAGCTCCCTCTTCGAGGGAGCTGTCAGCGAAGCTGACTGAGGGAGTCCGTTCCTTTACTTATGCACCTTGCGGAACAATCCCCTGTTCGTCGTGCGCCGCGCGAGCGCGTTGCCCAGGCTCTGCAAAATGAACACGACGATCAGCAGCACGACCACGCAGACGTTGACGATATCCTGATGGTTCTGGTTCTGGCCGTAGTTAATCGCGAAGCTGCCGATGCCGCCCGCGCCGACCGCGCCCGCCATCGTCGTCAGGCCGATGAGGCTGATGGCCGTAACCGTCGTCACGCGGATCAGTTCCGGCACGGCCTCATGCAGATACACGCGGAAAATCAGACCCAGCGTGCTCGAACCCATGCTGCGCGCGGCCTCGACCTTGCCCTCGTTCACGCCGGTCAGCGCGACCTCGACCTGGCGCGTATAGAACGGCACCGTGCCGAACACCAGCGGCAGAATCGCGCCCTTCACGCCGATGGCCGAGCCGACCACCGCGCGCGTGAGCGGAATGAGGAAAATCAGCAGGATGATGAACGGAATGGAGCGGAACACGTTGATCACGATGTTCACGATCTGATAGACGATCAAATTCTGGCGCACGCCGCCCTTGCGCGTGATCACCAGCAGCACGCCGAAGAACAGGCCGACGACGAACGCGATGATGCCCGCCTTGGCGAACATTTCAAACGTCGCCGCAAAGCTGGTGAAAAAACGATCCCGATAGGCGTACAGATTCGGCGCGATCTGCTCAATCAGCTGTTCAAATGCTTCCATCGGCGATGACCTCCGTATACACGTGATTTTCGTTCAGATAATGCAGCGCGGCATCCACCTGTTTGGCCTCGCCGCCGAGCCGGGCAATCATGCCGCCCAGCGGATTATCCCCGATGACCTCGACATTGGCCAGCACGATGTTGATATCCACGCCGAAATCGCGGCAGACCGTGGAGATGATGCTCTCGCCCACGCAGTCCTTATGGAAGGTCAGGCGCACGAGCTTCTCGTTGGCGGCGGGCTTCACCAGCGCGTTGCCCTCCTCGATGAGCTTATTCACCTTGCTCAGCGCGGAAGCGGAGGAAACAAACTTGCGGGTAATCGCCGCGCGCGGATGCGCGAAGATGTCGTATACGTCGCCTTCCTCGACGACGCGGCCGTTCTCCATCACCGCCACGCGCTGGCAGATGGATTTGATGACCGCCATCTCATGCGTGATGAGCACGATAGTCAGCCCGAGCTTGCGGTTCAGGTCGCGAAGCAGGTTCAAAATGGCCTCCGTCGCGTCCGGGTCAAGGGCGCTGGTCGCCTCGTCGGAGAGCAGCACCTGCGGCTTGTTCGCCAGCGCGCGGGCAATCGCGACGCGCTGCTTCTGGCCGCCGGAGAGCTGGGAGGGGTACACATCCGCCTTGTCGCGCAGATCGACCAGATCCAGCAGTTCGAACACGCGCGCCTCGATATCGGCCTTCTTCATGCCGGTGTAGCGCAGCGGATAGGCGATGTTTTCAAACACGGTCGAGCGATCCAGCAGGTTAAAATGCTGGAAGATCATGCCGATGCCCCGGCGCATCGCGCCGAGCTTCTTTTCGGTCATCTTCCGTCCCTGCGCGTCGTAGGCTTTGCCGTCCCTGAGGGTGATCACGCCGGAATTGCCGATGCTCAGCGTGCCGCTGTCCGGCGTTTCCAGCAGGTTCAGGCAGCGCACCAGCGTCGATTTGCCCGCGCCGGAGTAGCCGATCACGCCGTAGATCATGCCGTCCTCGATGTTGAGGGTCACGTTGTCCAGCGCGGTCACGTCGCCGCTTTTCAGGTGGAACACCTTGTTCATGTTCCCGATTTGAATCATGGGAATACCTCCATTATAGACAGGAAAAGCCGGTACGGCCTTTTCGCGGGCCATACCGGTTGAAAGAGCCTTTTTGCTTACTTCGCGCCAGCCGCTTCCTTGATCGCGTCAACGGAATCATACTTCTCGGAGTAGATGCACAGCGGGGCAATCAGGGTATCGCCGATGACGGTGAGGTCATAGCCGTTCGCGCCGCAGTCCTTGGCGAGATACGCCTTATGCTGGAAAGCGTTCAGGTCGATATCGCCGCTGTTGAGCGCTTCGTTCGGCAGGTTGTACGCGTCGAACTCCACGAGGTCGATGTAGATGTTCGCGCCCTCGTCGTCGAGCACCTTCTGGGTCGCGATCCACTGCTCGTTGTTGCTCACGCCGCCGCAGACGCCGACCTTCACGACGGTCTTGCCATCCTTGGAGGACTTGTAGCCGGAAATCTCGGAAACGTTGTCCTCGGTCACGGAGAATTCCGCGTCCGCGTCATACGGGAAAGCCGGGTAGAACGTCTCGTGATAGTTGACCAGCAGGAACTCCGCGACCAGCTGGGTCTGATAGGCTTCGACAACCTTCTGATAGACCTCGTTGTCCTTATCCGCGGTGCGGGCGACGATCACGTTCACATACGGGTTCTCGCCGTTCTCGTCCTGCTTCTCGATGAGCAGCGCGTCGCGGGACGGGATCAGGCCGTAGGGCACGGCGTAGGTGCCGTTGATGGTGGAAGCGGCGAAGTCGCCCAGCGTGGAGGGCAGCGTGTTGGCCGCAACCGGGGTCACCTCGACGTTGTAGAGATACTTGGTGATATCCTTAATCTCCGGGGTGTAGCCCGCCGCCGGGTCAACCTCGATGAAGCCCGCCGCTTCCAGCAGCTTGATGCCGCGGGAGAGGTTCGTGCCGTCGTCCGGCACGCCGAGCTGAAGCGGAGCGGCCGCCAGCGCGGCGGCAGAGGTCAGGGCAAGCGCAGCCGTCGCGGCCACGGTGACGATCTTCTTGGCAAAGTTCTTCATAAAATGCAATCTCCTTTGATATGTTGAAAATGTTGTTTGACAGTTGGGATTCAGCGCTCAGCACATTCGGCTGTTGCTCCCGCCCGGATGAAACAGCATGTTCAAATCCTCCCGTTCGATCTTTGGCGATCGTTTTTTCTTTCGATGGATGTATTATACGAGAGAACGCCGCAAAGGTCAAATCCCTGTTTCCTGCCGCCGGTCATAGGCTGAGGCTATGGAAGCCGGGATGGATTTGATTGAACCAATAAAAAGGCATGCCCAACTCATGCGGACATGCCCCGTTTCAGTCGTAGACTGCTTTGCAGTCTGCTCTGAAACTACATTTTTCTGATTCTACGGGGAACGATGGGCTGCCGCCCATACCCGCCTGAGGGGATAATCCCCTCAGACTCCCTTCTTCGCTTCGCGGCGGCTTTAAGTTACTCCGCAAACAGCGGCGTGGACAGATAGCGGTCGCCCGTGTCCGGCAGAAGGACGACGATGTTCTTGCCCGCGTTCTCCGGGCGCTTGGCCAGCTGAATCGCCGCATACACCGCCGCGCCGGAGGAAATGCCCACCAGCACGCCCTCGCTGCGGCCGATCTCGCGGCCCGTCGCGAACGCATCCTCGTTCTCCACGGCGATCACCTCGTCGTAGACCTTCGTGTTCAGCACATCCGGCACGAAGCCCGCGCCGATGCCCTGAATCTTGTGCGCGCCCGCGACGCCCTTGCTGAGCACCGGGGAAGTCGCCGGCTCGACCGCGACCACCTTCACAGCCGGATTCTGCGCCTTGAGGTACTCGCCCACGCCGGTGATCGTTCCGCCCGTACCGACGCCCGCCACAAAGAGATCCACCTTGCCGTCGGTATCCGCCCAGATTTCCGGGCCGGTGCTCGCCTTATGTACCGCCGGGTTCGCCGGGTTCACAAACTGGCCGGGGATGAAGCTGTTCGGAATTTCCGCCGCCAGCTCGTTCGCCTTGGCAATCGCGCCCTTCATGCCCTTCGCGCCCTCGCTGAGCACCAGCTCCGCGCCGTATGCCTTCATCAACTGACGGCGCTCGACGCTCATCGTCTCCGGCATGACGATGATGATGCGGTAGCCGCGCGCCGCCGCGACGGACGCAAGGCCGATGCCCGTGTTGCCGGATGTCGGCTCGATGATGACGCTGCCGGGCTTGAGCGCGCCGGAAGCCTCCGCGTCGTCAATCATGCCCTTCGCGATACGATCCTTCACAGAACCGGCGGGGTTGAAATATTCCAGTTTGGCAAGGATGCGGGCGTTCAGCCCTTCCTTCTTTTCAATATGGGTCAGTTCCAACAGCGGGGTATGGCCGATCAGTTGGTCGGCGCTGGTGTAAATCCTGCTCATTGCAAAATCCTCCTTATTCAAGGGCTATAACCCATCTTTCCGGTCGGTTAATGGAATTATAGTCCTCCATCCGATGAATGTCAAGCGTTTCCCGCAAAAATTGCTTGAAAATTTCATTTACCCTATGGTATAATAGGTAAATCAGAAAGCCCCTTCCGCCGCTCACGCGAATCCGGGAAGGACTCAGGAGGCACATACCGATGATGATTTCAACCAAGGGCCGCTACGCGCTGCGCATGCTGGTGGATATGGCCGAGCACGAGCGCGGGGACAACTATGTGCCGCTCAAGGAGATCGCCGCCCGGCAGGAAATCTCCGAAAAGTATCTGGAAAGCATCGTCAAGCTGCTCGTGCAGAACAACGTGCTCATCGGTGTGCGCGGCAAGGGCGGCGGCTACCGGCTCAACGGTACGCCGGATGGGTTCACCGTCCGCCGGATTCTGGAAATCACGGAGGGTTCGTTCGCGCCGGTGGCCTGCCTGTGCGAGCCGCACGAGCCTTGCCCGCGGATGGCCTTCTGCCGCACTTATCCGATGTGGCAGGGGCTGAACAAGTTGATTTACGATTATCTGGAGGGCTATACCCTCGCGGATTTGATGAAGAGCGACGACGCGGGGTTTGATTACATCATATAAGCATATACAGATAAAAGGGCTATCCTTCCCTTTCGGGGAGCATAGCCCTTTTAATCGTTTTTTACTCGGCCTGTTCCAGCGCGTTCTGGACAGCCTTCATGATGGCATTGGAAGACAGCGTGCAGCCGCTGCAAGCGTCAACCGCCGTGCTCTGCGCGTCGATAATCGCCATATCCGCAACTTTGGTCGTGTAGAGGTTGAAAATGCCTTCCGGCACGGTGCGGTCGCCGTTCAGCGCGCGATAGTAGCTCCACCTCGATTGCGACATTGCGCTATCTGAAATCGCGACATTCGCCAACACAACGCCCTCTTACCTCTCCGGCCTGTTTCATCAGCAGACCGGTCTGACCGTCAAGCAGTATCACACCCGCCTCCGCGTTGAGCGCGCCAAATTTCTGCTTGCGCACAGCGATATGCAGATTCAGGAAATTTCCGCCCGGCTCGGCTTTTTAAATCGGCGCTATTTTACCGCGACCTTCAAATCCGCCGTCGGCGTCACGCCGCAGGAATACCGCGCTTTGCGCTCAAACTAGCCCGCCCTTCCACGGGCGGATCGGCAAATCCTCGCTGCGCTTGAGCGACGCGCGGATGTTGCCGTCGAAGAGCTGGCCGATTCGGGTGATCATCTCCAGCCCGTCCTCCTTCATGCCCTGCCCGATCCAGTTGAGCACCATTTCGGTCAGCGCGCTCTGGTAAAACTGGGCGATGATATCCTTGTCGCCCTGGCTGGCGTGGATGCCCGCGCTTTGCAGCTCGACATAGCGGCGCATGACCTCGCCCGCGACGTTATACAGATACTTTTCCAGCGTCTCGCGCTGCATGGAATGATACACGTGGTACACGGCGCGCTTGTGCTTGAGGGCAATCTGCACCGCCTGCGCGATGCCCTCTTCCCAGGTGACGTGCTCCTTCACGCCGCCGAGCACGCTTTCCAGCTCCGATTCGAAAATCTCCGCCAGCACGGCGTACAAATCCTGATAATAGTAATAAAACGTCTTGCGGTTGATCTCGCACCGCGTCACCAGATCCGTCACGGTGATCTCGTCGAAGGGGCGTTCATCCAGCATTTCGATAAACACGTTGCGAATCATGTTTCGGGTATACTTTTGCGCCATGTCATCCTCCACGCTCACTTTTTTCTGTTATTATACCCATTCCGCCCGCCAAAAGCAAGCGTCCGCCCCGCCCGGTCAGCCAACGCGGCGCAGATTTTGCCGCCTGCTGTAAAAAATTGAAAAAGGGGCTTGACGCAGGATGCAATCTGCGCTATAATATGCAACGTTGACGGGGCATTAGCGCAGTTGGTAGCGCACAACACTGGCAGTGTTGGGGTCAGGAGTTCGAATCTCCTATGCTCCACCATGCAAAGAAAGCTCGAACCTTCAAGGGTTCGGGTTTTTCTTTTTATCGTCTTTTTTCGATGGCCTCGTTCGCCTTTTCAACGAAGCGCCACGCGTTATTCATCTTCATGTGCATCGACGCGACGCAGGTTTTGCCGACGAAAATGCTGTAACAGATTTTGCCGCCGGTAATGCCGCCGCGTCCGTTCGGGCCGTAGGGCTGCGTGATCTTCACCTCGGTAATTTCGGAAAACCGATAGGTTTTTCTCTCCTTTCCGATCGCGCCGATGGTAAACGTCTCCCCGTTTACCCAGATATATTGGCCTTCTTTTCCCTTTTTCCGCCGCTCGGCCAGCAGCACGATTCCGGCCGTTGCGGCGACCGCCTCATCAAAAATCACCGAAACCGTATAGCTCGCTTCTTTTGACGGATGCGTAAGAAGAACAAGCCCATACAAAACCGCCCACGTCAGCACGATGGCCGCTATCAGAACGGTCATCTCAGAAGAACCGCCCCTTTCGAGCTGAATGGAATACACCATTTCGTTGATTTTGCTTTTCTTCACAGTTTTTCTCCTTTCCCGCCCCGCTCTTTTTCACCGATCCCTTAAATCTCCATGTCTTTTGGGCATGCCGCGCTTCGGGATATCGGGGTTATCCGCCAATTTCGGAAAGATGAGCGCTATGATCAGAATCGCGCCAATCGGGATCAGCCTTGCCAGCATCCATTCCTCTTCATCGGCCGCCTGTTCGTCCGCCGAAATGACCGCGCCGTCCGCCGGACGCGGCGAATCGGGCTTTTCCACCGGGAACATCAGCGCGCAGGCCACCGCCGCCGCGGCAAAGCCCAAAATCACGCCGTACAGCAGTTTTTCCCGCCAGATATATCGGCCCAAACATCGAAGCGCACGCGCGAATCCTTTCATTCCTCTTCCTCCTCCACGACAAAGCGGAACATGACGTAAAACGTCGGCTTCGGCACGGCCTCGGCCAGCATGATGATCGAAGTCACCGGCGCGGCGAAGCGCAGGCGATGCGCCTTTGCATAGGCGACGACGGGATCAAACGCCGCCTTGTCGATTTCCTTCAGCGTCGGCAGGCAGACCAGCCAGCGCAGCACGTTCCGCCCGGCGGGGATATGCTCATACCGGGAGAGGTCGCAAGCACTGTAATACAGCGTTTCGCGGTAGTTGGTATCCGTCACGCCGAGCGCATATTCCGGGATGATCGTCCTTTGCGCCGGATTATCGAGCGCCTGCGCGGGAAAGACGATCGACTGATAGCTGGATATGCTGTCGCGCAGGATGCGGATTTCGTCTTTTTCCTGCGCGAACCGGGAAAACGGGATATAGTAAAGCCCGCAGGCGTTCTGCTGCACCTGCACAACGCCCGTCGTTTCCAGAATCATTCTGCGGTAATCGTAGCGGTTTTGCAAATAGCGCCTGAGCGTCGTCAGCTCGCGGATTCTGCGGTCGATCTCCTCGATGCTCCGCTCGTTCTCCGCGATGATCTTCTCAAAATCGCGGTCTCCGCCGCGCAGAATCTCCTGCACGCCGCGCAGCGAATGTTCGTGGGAAAGGCCGTAATTCATCACCTGAAACAAAATGCCCAGGTCATCCACGGAATAATCGAAATAGCCGTTTTCGCCCTGCGTCGGATGCAGCCATTGCTGTTCGCGGTAATATCGAACCGTCTCCTTGCCGATTTGAAACGCATCCGCAAATTCCTTCGCCTTCACCGCGTGCCCTCCCCGTTCTGTTTATAAAACGATTATAGCATATTTGGGCGGCCCGCGCGCTTTCTTCCGGGATGTTTGTCGTGAAAAAAATAATTTTTTTGCTTGACTGTGTGGCCACCACACGCTTTATAATCCTCTCATCCCATTTCCATCAAAGGAGGATTTTTCATGAAGAAGCAGCTTGCCGCCGGTATGGCGGCGGCGCTGATGCTCTGCGGCGCAGGCGCATTGGCGGACATTCAGGACGGCACGTATCAGGCCGCGTCCTGGGGCAACAACGGCGAAATCACGGTGGAAACCGTCATTTCGGGCGGCAGAATCGAGCAGGTGAACATCGTCAGCCAATCCGAAACGGCGGGCATCAGCGTGACCCCGCTGGAAAAACTGCCGCAGGATATCGTGGCCAACCAGAGTGTGGCCGTGGACGCTTACAGCGGCGCGACGATGACCAGCCGGGGCATTTTGAACGCCGTCACCCTCTGCCTTGAGCAGGCGGGCGCGAATCTGGACGATTTCAAAACCCCGGTTTCCCGCGAAATCGTCCAGCACGAAGATACCTCGTGCGACGTGGTGGTCGTCGGTTCCGGCGCGTCCGGCATGACGGCGGCCATCAACGCGGCCAAGACCGGCGCGCGCGTCATTCTGGTTGAAAAGCTTGACTTCGTGGGCGGCACGTCGCTGCTCTCCAACAGCATGTTCGGTTCGGTCGCGACCAGCGTGCACAAGGCGGAAGGCAAGACCGAAACCGTAAACGACCTGATCGCCAACTACATGAAGCAGGAAGCCGCCACCGGCGCATACGCCAAGGAGGAATCCGCCTCGATTCTCGCCGAAAAGAGCGCGGAAGCCGCCGAATACCTCATCGGGCTGGGCGTTGAGCTGGATCATACCTCCAGCACCTTCATCCTCGCCCCGGCTTCCGGCCGCAAGGTGGGCGAAATGGTCATCCCGGCGCTCAGCGGCGAATTGGAAAAATACGGCGTGGACGTTCGCGTCTCCACCCGCGCCAGCCACATTCTGACGCAGGACGGCGTTGTCTCCGGCGTTCAGGTGGAAACCAACGCGGGCACGTATGAAATCGCGGCGAAGGCCGTCGTGCTGGCGACGGGCGGCTATGCGGCCAACCGCGACATGGTTCGCGAATACCTGCCGGATTGGGCTTCCTCCGTGTATTACTGCTCCCCGGGCGACACGGGCGACGGCCTGGTGATGGCGCAGGAAGTCGGCGCGGAACTGGTCGATCTGACGGTGATGAAGGCCAACCCGCTCGTCTTCTACGATCACACCTGCGCGCTGACGATGAACAACGCCGTGAACAAGGGCGCGATCATGGTCAACCACGAGGGCCGGCGCTTCGCCAACGAACAGGGCAGCTACGGCATCTCCCCGATCATCAACGCACAGACGAAGGGCGAAGGCGTCATCCTCTTTGACGACGCGCTTGTCGCCAAGGACACGACGCTCCAGAGCTATCTGGAAAAGGGCTACCTGACCGAGGCCGCCTCGCTGGACGAGCTGGCCGAAAAGCTGGATATCGACGCGGCCGCGCTGGCGGAAACCGTCGCGCGCTATCAGGGCTTTGCCGAAAGCGGCAAGGACGAAGATTTCGGCCGCAAGACCGTCGCGGACTGGTATTCCGGCAGCACGTTCTACGGGATCGTCGTCAAGCCGTCCATTCAGGGCACGTTCGGCGGTATTCACACCAACACGCGCACCGAAGCGCTGGCCGAGGACGGCTCGATCATCTCCGGTCTCTACGCCGTCGGCGAATGTGCGCAGGAGGGCGTCAACGGTTTGAACCCGATGACCACGAACCTCGTCTTCGGCAAGATCTGCGGCGAAAACGCAGGCTTCTACGCGACGAAATAAGCGGCCTGAGGCCGCTCTCACCTCCGACAAAGTTTGCAAAAACTCAAACTTTCGCATACGCGGCCGATTTGCCGCAATTTCCTAACGAACAAAAGAGGGCTGTCAAGCTAAAAACCTGGCAGCTCTCTTTTCACACATCGAAAAAACAGCCCTATTGTCAGTTCTGAATTTGTTCGATTTGTATTTTTTCGTCTGATTGATTTCATAATTCGTCGGCTTGATATACGCCTCAATCCCCATTTTTTCAAGGCCGGTATAAAACTACTTGCAATCTCCGCTCTTTTGCGGTATCATTTCTTTGTTGTGTTTGGTTCATGGGTAGTATCAAACTACAACAAAAGATGCGAGTTGGCAAGTCCTTCTCGCATCTTTTTCTATTCTTTTTTCGCGGGGCGGCTCATGCTTAGCCTGACAGCCCCCTCACGCCTGAACCTCCAGCTTCTCACAGCCGCGCAGCATTGCGCTGCGGGCGCGCGGGTTGCGCTCCACTTCCTCCGCGTCCGGCTTGATTCCGCCGCCGCCCAAAACGCGCACGACCGGTTTCTTGCCGCAGATGCACACCGGGATTTTCGGCGGGCACGTGCACGGGTTCGCCAGCCGCCTAAACGTCTGCTTGACGATGCGGTCCTCGAGCGAATGGAACGTCAGCACCGCCAGATGGCCGCCGGGGTTCAGCAGATCCACCATGTCTTCCAGCGCCTTCTTGAGCGGGTCAAGCTCGTCGTTGACCGCGATGCGCAGCGCCTGGAACGTGCGGCGCGCGCTGTGGCCGTTATCCTGCATGCGCACTTTTTTGGGGATGGCCGCATCCACACACGCCACCAGATCGCCCGTCGTTTCCAGCGGCTTCTGCGCGCGGTGCTCACAGATGATCTGCGCGATGCGCACCGCCCACTTTTCCTCCGAATAATCGCGCAAAATGCGGGCGATATCCTCCGCGCTCCACGTATTGACGATTTCGCGCGCCGTCAGCGCCTGATCCTGATCCATGCGCATATCCAGCGGCGCATCCGCATGGTAGGAGAAGCCGCGCTCGGCGGTATCGAGCTGATAGCTGCTCACGCCGAGGTCGATCATCATGCCGTCGATCTTCGTCACGCCGCGCGCCGCCAGCAGCGCCTTCACGTCGTGGAAATTGCCCTTCACCGCGGTGAAGTTACCCGCCGCGCCGAGGCGCTCCGTCGCCGCCGCCAGCGCGTCGTTGTCGCGGTCAATGCCGTACAGATGACCCGTGCCGTTCAGCCGGCGCAGAATCTCCGCGCTGTGGCCGCCGCCGCCCAGCGTGCCATCCACATAAACGCCGCCCTCGCGCACGTTCAGCATATCCACCGTGGGCATGAGCATCACGCTCACATGTTCAAAATTCATCGCTTGTCCCTTTCTTCCCTCAGCACCGTTCTCATCTCGCCGATCAGATACAGCGAACCGGCGCAAACCACGTTGCCTTCCGGCCCGGCCAGACGGCGCGCTTCCTCCAAGGCATCCTTCACATGCGCGAACGCGTAGGCGCGAATTCCCTGCGCTTCAAACTCCGCCGCAAGCTCTGCGGCAGGCATCGCGCGCGGGATATTCGGCTGGGTGCAGACGACGCAGCGCACACGCGAAGCGAGCCGCTGGCACATCTTTTCCGTCTCCTTGTCGCGCATCATCGCGCTGATGAGCACGGTATCCTCCTTCGGCATCCACTTATCCAGATAGCCGCACAGCGCGCGCACGCCGGGGTCGTTGTGCGCGCCGTCGAGCAGCACGCGCCCGAAGTATTCCAGCCGCCCCGGCCAATGCACGTCGGCCAGCCCCGCGCGAATCGCGCTTGCCGGGATTTTGAAGCCCTTCTTTTTCAGCGCCAGCAGCGCGCCCAGCGCCGCGCAGGCGTTATCCGCCTGATGCCTGCCGCACAGGGAGACGGTCAGCTCCCTGAGTCGCTCGCCGCCGAAGCTCACGTCAAAGGCGATCTGCCTGCGTTCTTCCTGGATATTTTCCGGGGTCAGCTCGAAAACGGGCAGTTCTTTTCCCTTTGCCGCCGCCAGCAGCACGCCGCGCGCGGCCTTCTCCTGCCTGCCCAGCACGACGGGCACGCCGGGTTTCATAATGCCCGCCTTTTCCAGCGCGATCTGCTCGAGCGTATCGCCAAGCAGCTTCATGTGATCCATGCCCACTTCGGTGATGACGCTGACCGCCGGGGTGATGATATTCGTCGGGTCAAGCCGACCGCCGAGGCCGACTTCGATCACCGCGACGTCCACCTTTTCCCGCGCGAAGCAGCAGAAGGCCAGCGCCGTGCCCAGTTCGAACTCGGTGACGTGCACGCCCTCTTTTTCGCAGGCTTCCACCGCGGGCCAGACGCTTTCCACCAGCGCGGCGAGCTTACCGCCCGCAATGGGTTCGCCGTTCAAGCGGATGCGCTCGTTATAAACCTCGATATACGGCGAGGTATACAGCCCGGTTCGATATCCCGCCGCGCGAAGCACGCGCTCGGTCATCGCGCAGCAGGAACCCTTGCCGTTCGTACCAGCGACGTGCACCATCGTCAGGCCGTTCTGCGGGTTACCAAGCTTCGCCATCAAGGCGCGCATATTTTCAAGGCCGTTTTTGCAGCCGGTCGGGTAAACGCTGTGAATCTTTTCAATCGCTTCTTTTTCCGTCATGGGGAACCCCCCTTTCATCCTTTTTTATAAGCCATAAAAGAAGGGTTGTCAAGCCTGAATCGCCCTGACAGCCCTTTGAGATTTACATATTTGCGAGATCCTCGATGCGCGCGTTCAGCTTGGCCAGCTTATCGCGGGAGACGGCCAGCTTTTCGCGCTCCTGCTCGACGAGCTGGGCCGGGGCTTTGCTCGTAAAGCCGGGGTTATTGAGCTTGGCTTCGCCGCGCTCGATATCGCGCTGCACGCTGTCGCGCTCCTTGGTCAGGCGCGCGGTCTCCTTAGCCACATCCACGAGGTCACCCAGCGGGATGAACAGCTCGGCCGCTTCGCTGACGGCGGAAACCGTCTTAGCCGGCGCTTCCTCATCCTGCGCAAGAATCTGCATGCCGCTGGCCCACGCAAGGCGGCCGAAATACTCGCCCGCGCCTTCCATCGCGTGCTCCCAGCCCGCCTTCGGGCGCACGATCAGGTGCGCGCGGCGGCCGACGGAAACGTTCATCTCGGCGCGGAGGTTGCGGACGGCGCGGATCACGTCCATCACGCCTTCCATCTCGCGCGCCTCCTGCGGGAAGTCCATCGCCTCGTCGACCTTCGGCCAGTCGGAGAGCATGATCGTGCCTTCCGTGCCGGGGATGTAGCGGTACACCTCGTCGGTGATGAACGGCATGAACGGATGGAGCATCTTGAGCAGGCAGATCAGCACGTGGCGCAGCACGGCCAGCGTCGCCGCGCGGCCTTCGCCGTTCAGGCTGACCTTGGCCAGCTCGATATACCAGTCGCAGAATTCGCTCCACGCGAAATCATAAATCTTCTGCGCGGCCAGGCCGAGGTCGTAATCCTCAAAGTGCGCGCTGACCTCACGGATGGTGTCGTTCAGGCGGGTGAGAATCCACTTGTCGGCGGCGGAGAGCGTCTTGCCCTCCAGCGTCTCGGCCTCGTCGCCCATGTTCATGAGCACGAAGCGGCTCGCGTTCCAGATCTTGTTGGCGAAGTTGCGGGCGGATTCCACCTTGTCGCTGGAGAAACGCATGTCGTTTCCCGGGCTGACGCCCATGACCAGCGAGAAGCGCAGCGCGTCCGCGCCGTACTGGTCGATGACCTCCAGCGGATCGACGCCGTTGCCCAACGACTTGCTCATCTTGCGCCCCTGCGCGTCGCGCACAAGGCCGTGAATCAGCACGGTGTGGAACGGCGGCTTGCCCATCTGCTCGATACCCGAGAAGATCATGCGGGCGACCCAGAAGAAGATGATGTCGTAACCCGTGACCAGCACGCTGGTCGGGTAGAAATACGCCAGATCCTCGGTCTTATCCGGCCAGCCGAGCGTGGAGAACGGCCACAGCGCGGAGGAGAACCACGTATCCAGCACGTCCTCGTCCTGCGTCAGGTGCGTGCAGCCGCACTTCGGGCAGACGGTCGGCGTTTCGCGCGCGACGATGACCTCGCCGCAATCGTCGCAGTACCACGCCGGGATGCGGTGACCCCACCAGAGCTGGCGGGAGATGCACCAGTCGCGGATGTTTTCCATCCACGTCATGTAGTTCTTCGCGAAGCGCTCCGGCACGAAGCGGACCTCGCCGTTCTTGACGCACTCGATGGC
>CAKTXH010000056.1 GCA_934630975.1 uncultured Clostridia bacterium
GCGGCGCAAAGGTTACTATGAAACTTCCTTGCTGATTTTCCGATAGTGTAATGGACGTCTTTTATGTCCGTCCATTGCAGCTCGATGGAATTGTCGGCCGGGAGCTTTTCGGCTTTCTCCGGGCGCTTCAAATCCTCCTGACTGAGGATATCCGCCACATCGCCGATGATCGTCGTCACCTGCGCCAGATCGTCGGTGTAGGAGAACGCGGTGATCAGCGGCTGCATGATGCCGAAGGACAGCGCGATGACCGAAAGAAACGTTTCCGCGCTCAGGCTTCCGTGCATATACAGCAGACAGCCGACCGGCAGAATCCCCAGCAGGGTGGAGGGGAAGATCGCCATGCCCGCCGACTGGCCGAACAGGCAGCCGCGCATCCAGTCGATGAAGCAGTCCGCGCCCTCTTTCGCGGCGGAGACGAACTTTGCGTAGCTCGTGCCGGATTGGCCGAACGCCTTGATGACCTCGATGCCGTTGATGTATTCCACCGCCGTGTCGTTGAGCGCCTTGGTCGCCGTGACGGTGCGCTGGAATTTTTCACTGTACCCGTTGAACATGGACATGAAGCAGAGCGTGCCCACCGGCAGCACGATCAGCGTCGCCAGCCCCATGCGCCAATCCAGCGCGAAGACCATCGCCAGAATCGCCAGCGCGCCGACGATGTTCGTCGTCATTTCCGGCAGAAGGTGGGCGAGGGTGGTTTCGATGGCGTCCACGCGCTCGACGATGACGTTTTTGTACGAGCCGGAGGAACGGTCGAGCACCGTGCCCAGCGGGAGCGTGGCCAGCTTATCGAGCAGCTTAATACGGATGCCGGCCAGCACCTGGAACGTCGCATGGTGGGAGATGGCGGTGGAAACGCTGTGCAGCGCGTAACGAAGCAGCCAGCAGCCGCCCATGAGCAGGCACAGGCGCAGACATTCGTGCAGCTCCGCCGTGCCGCCGACCAGCGCGGCGATAAGCCGGATAAGGTGGTCAAGCCGACTTGCGGGAGCGGAAAAGCGAAAAAGCTTTTCACATATTCGAAAGTTAGCTTAAACTAACGATAGCATAGCAAAGGGTTTGCCAAAAGTCAAACCGAAAAAGCGTGAAACGGCCTAAAAAAACGCAGGCCGCCCCTTGACGCGCATCCGCATGACGGCTATAATAAAAACGATTTTAGTTAGAAAAGACTAACCTGTTAAATACGCATGCGAATCAACGGAAGATGAGAGGGCTGAACGATGAAAGTTTATGCGTTTGGAAAGCCGGATGCGCCCGCCATCCTGCTCCTGCCCGGCACGTGCTGCGATTGGGAGGGCAATTTCGGCAGGGTGGTTCCGCTGCTGGCGGATGATTTCCGCGTGCTCTGCGTCAGCTATGACGGCTTTGACGAAAGCGAGCGGACGGAATTCCCGACGATGATCGAGGAAACCGAAAAGATAGAAGCGTATATCCGCGAAAACTGCGGCGGGCATATCCGCGCGGCCTACGGCTGCTCGCTGGGCGGCTCGTTTGTCGGCCTGCTGGCGGCGCGGCAGAAGATTCGGCTGGATTACGGCATCCTCGGCAGTTCGGATCTGGATCAGGCTTCGCCCTTTGCAGCGGGGCTGCAAACGCGGCTGCTCGTGCCGCTGATCTATCCGCTGATCCGGGATGGGCGGTTCAAGCTGGGCTTTTTGCAGAAGCGGCTGGAAAAGCGGCGGCAGGAGATGGGCGAATACGTCGAGGCTTTCATGCAGATGTTCGGCGGCGCGCGGCCCTATGTGACGAAGCGAAGCTGCCGGAACCAGTTCTATTCGGATCTGGTCACGCCGCTGCCGGATCACATCGACACGCCGACGGAGATTCACGTGTTTTATGCCCTCAAGATGGGCGAAAAATATCGCGCGCGCTACACGCGGCATTTCGCCCGCCCGATGATCCACGAGCAGGATTTGCAGCATGAGGAGCTGCTGGCCTGCCAGCCGGAAGCGTGGGCGAAGCTGGTGAAGCAGATCGCTTTGGGAGAAACGGAGGAGAAAGCATGAAAGCCAGACATTTTGACGTAGAGACGGATGGATTTTACGGCGCATATTGGAAAAACGAACGGCCTTCGGACTGCGCCCTGATCGCCATGATCGGCGACGACCCGGAGGATTATCTGGCGCGGTCGTCGGTGAAATGGGTGATGCGCCAAGGCGTAAACGTGCTCACAATGTCGCCCGCGAAGAAGGATTACGGCCACCACAACTATCCGCTCGAGCGGATTGAAACGGCCATCCGCTGGCTGAAAGAGAACGGCAACCGCAGAATCGGCATTGTGGGCGCATCGACGACGGGCACGCTGGCGCTGACCGCCGCATCCTTCTTCCCGGAGATCACGCTGACCATCGCGCTCACGCCCAGCGATTTCATCTGGCAGGGCTTCATGCAGGGCAAAAAAGACGGCTGCGGCGAGTGGCCGATCGAGGGCGAATCCCTCTTCTCGTACCACGGCGAGCCGCTGCCGTATATGCCGTTCTGCTATCAGCATCCGCAGTATTGGCAGGTGATTCAGGCGGAGACCAAAGGCTCGGGCGACTTCCTGCGTTCCTGCAAGCTGTTTGAGGATTCCGAAGCGGCGCACCCCATCACCGAGGCGGAGACGATCAAGGTAGAGCAGATTCACGGCCGGCTGCTGCTCATCGGCGCAGAGGACGACGGCCTGTGGAACACGGCAAAATACATCCGGCGCATGGAAAAGCGCCTGAAAGAAAAGCCGCACGACTGCACGGTGGAGGCCGTGGTCTATGCGCATGGCACGCACTTCGTCTTCCCGCAAGGCATGATGAAAACGATGCTGCCCGTCGGCTCCGGCCTGTTTGTGCGGCTGATGTTCAAGGCGGCGAAGGAATACCCGAAGGCATGCAGACAGACGCGGGAGGACATCGACCGCCGCGTGACGGAGAATATCAGTCGTTGGAGGGATGAAAAATGAAATACGCGGGGATGCCGATGGGTATGTGGACGCTGTTCGCCGCGTCCTTTCGAAAAAACCTGACCAGCATTTTCGGGCTGGACGAGGCGGCGGCCCAAGCCGTGACGAAAAAAGCGAAAGGCAGATATAAAGAGATCATCGCCGACCTGCCGGAGTTTGAGAAGGCCGACCGATTCAAGATGAATATCGTCAACTGCGCGATGCCCGGCGCGTTTGTGCTTTCCATGCCCAAGCGCCCGGATGTGCAGAAGCTGACGACGTATTACGAGCGAGCGATGCTGACCCCGGCAATGAAATGGTTCTGCCGCAAGAGCGGCAAGAACAAGTTCTCCGAAAAGGACATTCAGGGCATGCGGGCGACGGAACGGTTCAAGGCCGCGGACCGCAATCCCTATTCGTGGAACATGGATTTCTATCCGTATGCGGATGACAGCGGCTATGAAGCGCGCTTTACCCGGTGCGGCATCTGCGTGCTGATGAAAAAGCTGGGGCTGTATGACCTCACGCCCGCGCTCTGCCATCTGGATTACGCGATGAGCGAAGCGGGCGAAAGCACCGACTTTGTGCGCGAATATACGCTGGCTTCCGGCGGCCCGTATTGCGATTGCGGGTATAAGAAAAAGGGCGCGTAAAGCAAAATGCATCATGGGCGGCCGGGCTTCCCGAAAAGGGAAGGCCGGCTGCTTGCGATTGGGGAGAAAACGGGTTATAATGGGTTTACGCAAACGGGGAAATCAACCCGGGACGACGAGGGGTTGAAACCGAAAAACGAATGGAGGAGCGAAAATGATGGAACCGAAATGGCAGAGAATCCGCTTCATGCCCGGCACGCCGCTGGGCGAAGACGGGCGGCGCGTGACCGGCTGCGAAGCGCACATCGCGCTTTCACGCCGAGCGGCGGCCGAGGGCATGGTGCTGCTCAAAAACGAAAACGAAACGCTTCCGCTGAAGCGCGGCAGCCGCGTGGCGGTTTTCGGCAAGGCGCAGGCGGATTATGTCAAGGGCGGCGGCGGCAGCGGCGATACGACGGTCGCTTACGTCCGCTCGCTGGCGCAGGGGCTTCGCATGAAGCAGGACGAAGGCAAAATCGAAGTCTTCGAGCCGCTGGAGCGCTTCTATGCCGAAAACGTCAAGGCTCAGTACGCCGCGGGCGCAACGCCGGGCAAGACCAGAGAGCCGATTCTGGCGGATGAACTGGTGCAGCAGGCGCGCGCGTTTACCGATACCGCGCTCATCACGATCTGCCGCTTTTCCGGCGAGGATTACGACCGCACCGGCCAGCCGCACGACGGCGATTACTTCCTTTCGTTCGAGGAAGAGCACATGGTCAAAAAGGTGCTTGCGGCGTTCCCGCGCGTGGCCGTGGTGCTCAATACTGGCGGCATGATGGATACGCTGTGGTTCAAGGAGCATCCCGCCGTCGGCGCGGCGCTGCTGGCGTGGCAGGGCGGCATGGAGGGCGGCCTGGCGACGGCGGATATTCTGGTCGGCGACGTGTGCCCGTCCGGCCATCTGACGGATACGTTCGCGTCGTCGTTCGCGGCCTATCCGTCCTCGGCGAACTTTGCGGAATCCAGAATGTACGTGGAATATCAGGAGGATGTGTTCGTCGGCTATCGCTACTTTGAAACCATCCCCGGCGCGGCGGATTCGGTCTGCTATCCGTTCGGCTTCGGCCTGAGCTACACGACGTTCGCGCTTGGAAACGTGACCGGCGGCCTGAACGACGCGGGGGAGATCGTGCTCTCCGCCGACGTCGCCAATACGGGCAGATGCGCGGGCAAGTACGTCTTGCAGGCATACGTCAACCCGCCGAAGGGACGGATTGCCAAGCCCGCGACGGCGCTCGTCGGATTTGCCAAGACGCGCCTGCTTGAGCCGGGCGAGCGCGAAACGCTGACGATTGCGTTTGCGCCGTATGCGTTTGCCGTCTACGACGACGAGGGCACGGTGCAAAGGTCGGCCTATGTGCTGGAAAAGGGCGAATACAGCTTCCGCGTGGGCGAAAACGTCCGCCAGACGGTAGAGGCCGCATATCGTTATGTGCTGGAGGAAGACACGGTTCTGGAGCAGCTTGCGCAGAAGTGCGCGCCGAAGCTGCTGCACCGCCGCATGCTGGCCGACGGGAGCTATCGCGAAATCCCCTGCGAGGCTGAAACGCCGCGCGAGGACTGGCGCACGCTGGAAGGCATCCCGGACGAGGGACAGTATCCGCTGGAAATCCCGGATCAGATTCCGGGCTGCGCGTGGATTCCGCCGATCAAGCCGCAGCTTATCGAGGTGGCCGACGGCGAACTGACGCTGGATGAATTCATGAGCCTGCTCAGCGACGAGGACATGGTGCGCCTGCTCGGCGGCCAGCCGAACCGCGGCGTGGCCAACACGTTCGGCTTCGGCAACCTGCCGACTTACGGCGTGCCCAACGTGATGACGGCGGACGGCCCGGCGGGCCTGCGCATCAAGCCGGAATGTGGCGTGACGACGACGGCTTTCCCGTGCGCGACGCTGCTGGCCTGCACGTGGAACACGGAGATCGTGCGCGAAGTCGGCGCGGCGGGCGCGAAGGAAGTACACGAAAACGGCGTCGGCGTGTGGCTGACCCCGGCGATCAACATCCACCGCACGCCGCTCTGCGGGCGCAACTTTGAGTATTATTCGGAAGACCCGCTCGTCGCGGGCGAGATGGCGGCGGCGATGGTCGCAGGCATCCAGAGCGAAGGCGTCGGCGCGTCGCTCAAGCATTTCGCCTGCAACAACAAGGAGACGAACCGCAAGGATTCTGATTCCCGCCTGTCCGAGCGCGCGCTGCGCGAAATCTATCTCAAGGGCTTTGAAATCTGCGTGAAGAAGGCGCAGCCGCTGACCGTCATGAGCAGCTATAACCTGCTCAACGGCCTGTGGACGAGCCAGAACCGCGAACTGCTGACGGATATTCTGCGCGGCGAGTGGGGCTTTGCGGGCATGGTGACGACCGACTGGTACACCCATGCGCCGCAATATACCGAAATCGCGGCGGGCAACGACGTGAAAATGGGCTGCGGCGACCCGGCCCATACCCTCAGCATGCTGCGGGAGGGCAAACTGAACCGCGAGGATGTAAGCGCCAGCGTGAAGAGACTGCTGGAAATGATTTTGAAGCTGGCTTGATGAGGCTTGAAGCCGTTCTTCCCTTGAAAGGAGGGGAGGACGGCTTTTTTTAATTGCGGCGGATGCGGGAAAATATCAACACATTGCAGCTTTTCGCCTCAGTACGCAGTGAGAAAAGAAATATATTCAGGAAAAACCTCTAATCCTTAAACACCTTTCAATTATAAAGCTGAACGGGTGCAAACCACGACCATCCACACAAAACAAAAGAATAATCAAAAGAACTGCCCATAAAGTGTCAAAAACCGCTGTTTTTTTTCGTCATAGAAGTGAAGGCCGAAATGTACGGCTTCAATTTCAAAACAAGCTGGGAGGAACGACGATGAAAAGATGGACGGTCATGTTGGGCGCTTTGCTCCTTGCGCCGACGCTGGCAAGCGCCGACACGGTTTCCATTTCCGAATTGCGCCGACAGGCCGAAGGGATGGGCCGATGGACACAGGCTTACGAAGCATATGGGCGGACGATTGAGGTCGATGTGCCGATTCTCGTGCCGAAAGTGGATAGGATGCCGATTCTGACGGCAGAAGCCTACGATGCGGTTGAAAACGGCGCGCTGAACAGGGCGGAATATCCTTTAAAGCGCCTGAGCGGCGACGGCTGGTCGATGGATTACGAAGACAGCGGGCTGTTCAGCTTCCTGGATCATGGGGAGAACGGTGTCGGTGTGCTCAGCGTCCCGGATCGGTCGGCGCAGAACGACAGCACTTATCTGAACGCGCGGTATAATTCCCCGGAAGATAAGCGAACGCACAAAATGAAATATACAAGTGTGTTTTTTGCGCCGGGGAATTTCGACCCGGCGGCTACGTTCGCAGAGGATAATCCCCATTCGCTGCAAGACGCGATGGATTGCTGCGAAAAGGTGATGGAGTTCTTTTACCCGGAGGAGCCGGATGTATTTCTGGATGCGGTCGAGGTGCGCTCAAGAGATCATAAGGTGAAAAATCTGGATGATTACAAGCTGAGGGATTACGCGAGCGGCAGCACGATGGGAACGTATGAAATCGTCATTCGGCAGAGGATGCACGGGGTGCCGGTCTATATCAGCGCAGGAAGGCTGCTGGATACGACGCGGCCATCGGAAGGAGACAATGCGGTATGGATGAAGCTGAACCGAATCACGGCGTTGGACGCTGCGTTTTTTGAATATCGGGATGACGGCAGTTTCTGGTTTGTTTCTGCGTGGCTGAAGGAGCAAGACGTTGCTGCGGAGGATGTGCCGCTTCAGAGCCTTGACGTTGTGCTTTCCGGCATTGAGGAGAAAATCGCGTCGGGCCATATTCGGAATGTGTATGCGCTGAAACTCGGGTATTGCGTGTATCTGGATAAAGACGCGCCGGAGCGTTACATGCTTTACCCGGTATGGGTCTGCGAGTGCAGCTATCTCGAAAATGCGAGAGAAGAGATGCCCCAATCCCCGATTTGGGATCAGGAGGACAGCGTGTATGCCAATCGGTTCAGAAACGGATATGGATATAGGCCGCTGCTGATCAACGCGCAGACAGGCGTAATGGATGCGGTGAAATTCACGAAGAGCGAACAGGCGTTTTGCCCGGAGATTGTTGAATAAGCCGTAGGGAGGAACGAAGATGAAAAAATGGCTGGCGGTGCTTTGCACGATGATGCTGATTCCGATGTTGGCGGCGGCGGAGCAGGAAACAGTTCCTGTTTCCGAGCTGAGGGAACAGGTGAAAGAGAGCGCGAACGACGGGTTGCGGGCGTTGGTCTACATTCCGAACGTGGAAAAACTGCCGATTTTGAGTGTGCGCTTGCAAGACGTTGAAAAGGCGGGTCAGGGAGAACTGCCGGGTTATCCGTCTATTGAACGGATGGATTATGAAAAGTATGGTTTGAATACGGAGGAAAGAATCGGGACGAAGCCCGAAATCGGCTATATGGATTTGTTTTTGCAGCCGGAGACGGACGATTTGAAACAGATCCATGCATCGAACCAGCCGATTTCGGCAGAGGAGATCATCGAAAAGGGCGCTTTGACCATACGAAATCTGAATCCGCAGAACGGCGAGGAACCGCTGCTTTCGGCGCTGAGGATACAAAGCCCGTGGAAATATGTCAATCAGCCGGAAAATATGGGAGAGGATTATGACTGCAAAGAACTGACGGGAATGGGCGGATATTGCGTTTCATATCATCCTGTTTTGCAGGGAATCCCGGTGATCGGCGGTATCGGCCTGGCCTTCGAAGAGAGCGCGCCCGGGTCAAAAGAATTGCGGCGGGTGCTGTGTGAGAAAAGCGAATATACGTATATCTACTATTTGGAAGATTTCTGGCAGATTGACGGCCTAGGCATCTGGGAGCAGGCTGACATGATCGCGGAGGATATGCCGCTGTGCCCGTTTGAAAAGATTGCGCAGACCCTCGAGCAGAATACAGCCGACGAAACGATTGACGGAGTATACAATGTCATTTTAGGCTACGTCGTCTATATGAATTCGGCGGAGGATTATACGGAGAATCCCCGCTATGCGACATATACGGCTGTGCCGACGTGGTGCGTGTCCGTGCATTACAAAGGACGGTTCAGAGAGCGCGAGTGGATGATGATCAACGCGCAGACAGGCGAGGCATACGAACATCAGGCGAAAAGAATAAGCGACTGGTATGCGCCGGAAAGCGCCGCTTCAAACGGGCGCGGCAACCCGAAAAAATGATTTCGAAAACGTCCTCCCAGCGAGGGCGTTTTTTTTCATGCCGAAAAGGAAGAACGAAACGGCGCGGCGAAACTTAAAATAATGAATCAAAACAGACGGGAAACGGTTTGAAATGCGCGGATTGAAAAAATAATCGAAAGAAACGAAAAATAAGTGGCAATTTCCGCGAATTTTTACGTCTTGGTAAGTGAAAGGAAGGTGAGAGAGCGTGATAGGCAATACCTTGGTACCGGGTAAAGCCTCTGAAGCGGAGCTCTCCCGAATGATGGAGACATACGGCGCGACGCTGGTGGGCACATGCACGATGCTGCTGGGCGACAAGCATACCGCGCAGGACATCGTTCAGGAAACATTTATCAGGGCGTATAAAAAGATGGATAGCTTCCGCGGAGAAAGGCCGGAAAGCGAAAAGGCATGGCTGACCCGCATCGCCGTCAATCTTTGCAGGGACGAAAGAAGAAAACAGTGGTTCCGCTTCGCAGACCGAATCATTCCCCTTGAAAAAGTGACGCTTCCGGCGCCGGAAGCGTCGGAGGAGGCTCAGCAGCTCTATGCGGCGGTGCAGTCGCTGCCGCAGAAATACCGCGAGGTGATTCTGCTGCGCTTCTATCAGGATTTGACCGCGCCGGAGATCGCAGAGATTCTGCATCAGGCGCCCGGAACGATTTATCACAAACTGGACAGAGCCCAGGAGATGCTTAAAAAGAGGCTGGAAAGGTGTGATTTTGGTGGATGAAAAAAAGCTCGGGAACGCGCTGAAAGCATGCCTTTCCGACAGCGAGTTTCCGCTCGAGCGCCGTCAGGCGGTGCTTCGAGCCGTCAGAAAGGAAGAAAAAGTTGTGAAGAAAAAGATTTCTGCCGCATTGGTGTTTGCGATTGTGCTGATGCTTGCCGTCGGCGGCGCGGCGCTGGCCGCAAACCTCGGCGTGTTCGGGCAGGCCGTCGGCAGCGACGATAACGAACAGAGCGTCGGCCGCCTTGAAAAGCTGGAGGATGTTTCCCAAACCTATAACGACACGCAGGCCGTGACCGCTCCGTCGCAGAGCGCGACCGAAGCGCCGAAGACCGTCCACGACGAGCTGATGGCGAGCCTGTACAACCGCCGCTTCAACCTGACGCTCAATCAGGCGTATTACGACGGCTACAAGCTCTATTACTCCTACACGCTGACCAGCGATTGCAAAACTGGCTATATCACCGGCGAGGGCATGCCGACCGGCTTTGACACGTGGGAGAGCGTGGAGGAAGGCAAGTACGCCACCGGCCACACGTATGTATCGGATAACTCCGTCCAGCAGGACATCGTGACGTATTTCTCCGGCCATCCCGTCGGCTACATCGCCTATGAATCCATGAACATCGGCGACGGCGCGGACATGGGCGGCAAGCCGCTGACCATTCTGGATAGCGGCGAGGAGCGCGTCAACGCCTACACGATTCAGGGCTTCCAGGAGGTTGAAATGCCGGACGGCTTCGAGCCGACGGATGAAATCAACATCGAGCTGACCGTGATGTACGGCATGAGCGTCTGGGCGCAGGATGAGAAGAACGTCTACCACGAATACATGATGACCCCGGAGAACCGCGGCTTCTTCCGCCTGCCGTTTAAGGTCAAGATGAACGGTCAGACCGAAACCTACACCGGCTCGGTGACGACCAGCGCATACAGCGCGCAGGCGACGGTTCGCGTCTCCGACGTGGATATCAGCGGCGAGGTCGTGTTCGATGCGCCGGAATGGGCTGCGAAGTTCGAGGCCAATAAGGACGACGAAATTCCCGTGATCAGCTATACGCTCGTCGCCGACGGCGTGGAGCTGCAAAACCGCGACGGCGCGTTCGGCGTGAACAAGGACGGCCAGTTCTTCGTCGGGATTCGTTACGACCTGCCGGAGAGCATGAACAGCCTGGTGCTCGTGCCGAACGGAACGGGCGTTGACTACAAGGCGAAGATCGCCGCGGGCGAAACGCCGAAACATGAGAACGAGGATATCGTTCTGCTCAAGTAAACCACCCTTCCGGGGCGGCCTGAAAGGGTCGCCCCGATTTGATGATGACAGAATCTTGCGCACCCCTTACGGATGAAAAGGAGCAAACGACATGAAGAAAATACTTGCGGCGCTGTGCCTGATGATGAGCGTGCCGACGCTGGCCTTTGCGGCGGGTCAGAACAGGGCTTCCATTTCCGAACTGCATCGGCAGGTTGAAACCTTTGGCCACTGGCAGAAGACATACGACACGCCGAACGGCGAACTGAACGTGGATATCCCGATTCTTGTACCGGACGTGGAAGCCGTGCCGATTTTGCAGGTCAGCGCGATAATGGGCAAAGAGATTGCGGAAGCCAAGGGACTGCCCCAATCCGCGGATCAGGAAAACGCGGGCGCGGGAATCTTTTATGATGACTGCGAGATTCTTTCCAAACTGAACGTCGAGACGGGCGGCCCGGCGGTGATCTTCTGCGCGAATCCGAAAGAGATTGATTTCGCTTTTTTGCAGGTCAATCTGGATGAGCCGGTTGCAAAGCGCCGCGGCTGGGATTACAGCATCGCCGATTATGATCCGGGCGAGGTCAACCCGGAAACGCTGTTCGCGGAGGAGAACGATCAGCCGCTGGCCGCGGCGAACGACGCGCTGGCGGCGATTCTCCAAAACTACTACGGGAGCGAAAACGCGGATTACGACGTGGATTATGTGGAAGTGCGGGGCAGAGCGAGAAAGCGCGCGGGCAGGCGAAGGGACGAGCTGGGCGCGTATAAAAAGGATTATCCCAAAGGAACGTACTTTATCAGCTTCCGGCAGAAGCTTGAAGGGCTTCCAATCTATCTGGATATCGGGCGAAAGATGCTGACTACGAATCAAACCCATGTCACGCAGGAGACGGCGCTCAAATGTTCCAGAATCTTGGGGATCAATACGAACGCGCTGGAATATATGGATGCAGCGTCCTTCGCTTTCGATGCGATATGGCTGAAGGAAGAAAGGCAGATTCAGCCGGATGTGCCGCTTGCGCCGCTAAACGAAGTGGTGCGGACGCTTGAAGGGAAGATCGAGGAGGGCTATATCCGCGGCGTTTACGCGCTCAGGCTGGGCTATGTCTGCTATCTGGATGATACGTCGCCGGACACCTATACGCTCTATCCGGCGTGGGTCTGCGACTGCATCTATGCCAATTCGCCGCGCGAGCAGATCATGGAAAATGTTGTGACCGATGCGTTCCGGGAAAATTACAGGTATGAGCAGATTCTTGTGGATGCGCAGACGTGCGCGATCCAATCCGGCTGGATAGACCGGGATGAAGGGCTGTACCATGCCGAACCGACGACGTGGGAGGATGCGCGATGAAAAAGATATTTGCCGCGCTTTGTGCGCTCTTGCTTGTGCCGACGCTGGCGGCGGCAGACGGCGAGCGGGTTTCCATCGCCGAACTGCGTCGGCAGGCCGAAGCGATGGGGCGGTGGCAAAAGACGTATGAAACGTCGAAGGGCACGCTGGACGTGGATATCCCGATTCTTGTGCCTGAAACGGAGACGTGCCCGGTGATTACCGTGGAAAGAACCGTTCCGCTTACGGACGCGCTGTATGAGCGGATTACTTCGTCCGAAAATACGAAGATGGGAACCTATCTGGTCGATATGGGCGGCGGGGAAACGTGGGAATATTACCTGATGACGGATGATGACGGAAAGGTGTATGCGCACGACCGGCTTGAAGCGGTATGGAATGAGATGGGCGCATACCGATATTCGTTCAAAGACGGTAGGGTATTCGATTCGTGGCCGATCACCGGGCATTATCCGTGGGAAATCGACATGGATCGGTCATTCATCCGGGACAGCGATTTGACGATCAACCAGATGATGGCCATCTGGCGGAAGCATATCGCGGCGAATTACCCGAATGAATCTATCGTGATTGCGCCGAAGCGGATCACGGCTAACGGTTCGAAGATGGAGGCGGCGGGGAAGAAGAATAAAAAGCGCGGCGAGTATGAAATCTGCGGCGAACAGGTCTTGAATGGCTTTCCGATTTTCGGCGCGCTCGGCGGCGGAGATTTCCAAGTGTTTCACACGCTGGAATTTGGTGAAGATAAGATTTGGGAGCGCCTGAAACCCTACGAAAAAGGGGTTGGTTCGTGCAATTCGTATCTGGTCATGCATGCGATGAGCGCGGAGGATTATTTCCTGACCAACGAATTTGTCCATCTGCGGACGGTGGAAATAGAGGATATCCCGCTTGCGCCGCTGGACGAGGTGCTGGCGAATATCGAGCGGGAGATCGAAACGGGGCGCATCCGCAAGGTGCTCTCCCTGCGGCTGGGCTACATGCTGTATTCCAACCCGGATATGGAGAATTACGCGTGGGCCGTACCGCAATGGGTGCTCGAGTGCCAATATGTGACCGAGAAGGAAGAAAAGACGATTCAGACCTTCTATCGCTGGAATAAACAGGACGGCAATTTGAACGTCGGCATGTTTGAAATGCCGGATTTCACACAGATCCCAATTGACGCGCAAAGCGCGGAAATGCTGATTTTTGAAGTGGGCAGCGAAAAACTGTATGCCGTGCCGGAGATCGAAATATGGGAGGATGCGCGCGGCCGCTGGACGCAGACCTATACGGACGCTTACGGGCGGCAGGTGGAAGTCGATATTCAGCCGATCATGCCGACGGTGGAAGCCGTCCCGATGGTGCGCGTCGAGCCGATGGACGTTTCGCCGGATCAAATTCAGCCGGACATGCCGCTGATTGCGGCGGATGACGAGGAAGGTTCCCGGTGCTATTATGATTCGGTAACGGGCGAATGGATGCGCCTCTATGAGATGAATGGAAACGCAGTCAGCGTGGAATACGCCGCGCGGGATACAGCGCCGCAGGGCGAATCGGACGAGCTGGGCAGCCTGCGCGGAAAGTCGTTTTGCGTGGATGAAGCCCATTTGGAGCTATCCTGCGAAGAAGCAAGCGCCTTCAAGGAATGGATGCAGACGCTCGACAATGTTATGAAACGACTGTTTCCAGATGAAAAGCCGGAATATGGCGCGACATGGCTGGAAGAGGTGCAGGGGAGCGTTCCGTGCCGGGTCGTGACCCTGCGCCAGAAAATCGAGGGAATTCCTGTTCTGATGGGCGCGGATGATCCCGTCGCGTATGCCAGCGAAGCGGAAATCGGCTTTCGCAAGCCCCAAACGGCCGATGATCCGGCGGCGCAACTCTGCAATCGCCTCGAAGCGGATGAAAAGATGATCACTGCGTCGGACGGAAGCTGCCGAATCCAGATTGCGCCGATGCGCGAAATCGGTTTGATTGCGGAGGATGTTCCGCTTTGCAGCTTCGATAAAGTTCGCCATGCCGTCGAAGAACGGATTTTGAGCGGACATATTCGGCGCGTGTATGCGCTGCGCTTTGGCTATTGCTGCTACCGCGCCTCGGATGGCGGCAATGTGCTCGCGCCCGTGTGGCAGATTGAGTGCGACTATGCGTTTGACCCGGCGAAGGCGATGGAACCCGACGACAGCTATCCCATTGCGGAACGGGCACATTACAGCACGATGATCGTCGATGCGCAGACCGGGGAGTTTGTGAACCCTGCCGAGATGAAGAACACGTGACGAGCGGATGACGGCTTTTAAAAAGAGGCGCGCTGCTAACCTTTCCCATTCCTTCTGCGCGAATATTCCATATCGCATGCAACCATACTGTGAGAGCGGATCAAAAGCAGAGTAGAAGGAGGCCATATTTGTGCGAGCAACTGGAATTGTCCGTCGCATAGATGAATTGGGCAGAGTCGTGATTCCCAAGGAAATCCGGCGCACGCTTCGCATCAGGGAGGGCGACCCGCAACAGACGGCATTGGAAGGCGATGCGCAGGAGGACGCGCAGATGCTTCTGGCGCTGCTGGCGGGCGTGAT
>CAKTXH010000057.1 GCA_934630975.1 uncultured Clostridia bacterium
TACATCAGCGCGACGCGGATGGAAAACACATGGGACGGCACGACCCACGACTACACCCGGAAGCGTCACGTGGTGTATGCCGAGGTCATGCTACCCAAACACGCGCCGCCGGAATACGCCGACCGCAACGTATTGTGGGAAGAATTTTGTCAAGGAATATTTTTGCCGTTGTGCCCCATCTCTTTGCATAACCTTCATCTGGCACTTGTACCCAAATAGAAAATAATATAAAATTTGGCCGCATCCACGTGACCATAAAGTCTTACGGATGCGGCCAAAGTGCAGGCAGAATTCAACCTGCCCGATTGAATTGTTAGAATTAGATCGCGCTTGCGCCGGTCAACCAGATCAGTCCCATCGAAATCGGTTCGATATAGGTGATCAGCAGCAGCGCAATCATCAGCACGATGATATACGGGACACACGCCTTGGAAATCTGCTCGAAGCTGAGCCGCTTGCTCATGCCGCAGGCGACATACAGGCAGTTGCCGACAGGCGGCGTGATCATGCCGATGCCGAGGTTCACGATCATGACGATGCCCATCAGGTACGGGTTGACGCCAACGCTGGTCATAATCGGCAGCAGGATCGGGGTGAACAGCGCGATGGCGGAAACCGCGTTGAGGAACATGCCCGCAATCAGCAGCAGGATGTTGAACATCATCAGCAGGATGTACTTGTTGGTGGTCACGCTCAGCAGCGCTTCGGAGAGAATCTGCGGGATGTGGCCGCGGGTCAGCACGACGCTGAAGGTCTGCACACTGCCCAGAATGAGCATGATCGTGCCCGCACCGACGGCGGTGTTGACCAGAATCTTCGGCAGGTTCTTCCACTCGAGGGTCTTATAGATATAGCGGCCGCAGATCAGGCCGTACACGGACGCAATCGCGCCGCTCTCGGTCGGGGTGAAGATACCGCTGTAAATGCCGCCCAGGATGATGACCGGCATGACCAGCGCCCAGATGCTCTGGAGGAACACGGTCGCGGCTTCCTTCGCGGTCACCTTCTGGCCGTTCGTCTTGATGTTGGGGTTCTTCTTGACGTAGATGTGGGCGTAGATGAGCATGAAAATGGCCATCAGGATGCCCGGGCCGAAGCCGGTCAGGAACAGCGTGCCGACGGAAACCTCCGCCAGAACGGCGTAAGAAACCATGCCGACGCTCGGCGGGATGATCTGGCCCAGCGTGCCGGCCGCAGCGGCGGTGGCAAGACTGAAATCCTCGTCATAGCCGTTCTTCTGCATCTCCGGCGCCATGATGCCGCCGATGGCGGCGGTCGTCGCCGGGGAAGAGCCGGAAATCGCCGCGAAGAACGCGCTGGCGAGAATCGTCACATAAGCGAGCGCGCCCTTGGATTTGCGGCAGAACAGGTTGATGAAATCGACGAGCTTTTTGCTCAGGCCGCCGTCGCACATCAGGTTGCCGCAGAGGATGAACAGCGGAATCGCCATCAGCTGATAGGAGGTCATGCCGGCGAACATCGTCTGGCCGACGACCACCATGTTGACGCGCATACCGCTCATCACGATGGTGATGACGGCCGCAAGGCCGAGGCTGGCCGCAATCGGCGTACCGATCAGCAGCAGCACAACAAAGGAACCGAACAACCAACCGACCATTTATTCAACCTCCTCTGCGATCTGCTCCGCCGTCTTGGGCGCAGCAGACTGAACGGGCTTCTTCTGGAACAGGCTCTGAATGGCGACATAGACGAAATACACGGCGAGCAGACCCAGACCGACCATCATGACGATATAGATCATGCCCATCGACCATTTGAGCACCGGGGTCGTCTGCGGCATCAGCTTGGGCAGCTGAACGGCGCAGTAATAATCCACAAAGAAGTAGAAGAACGCGGCCGCGCCGTAGGCCACGAAGCGCAGCACGCGCTGCACCGGCCACGGGAACTGCTTCTGCACCAGCTCAACGCCGATGAGCTTGCCGCGGCGGGCGGCCACATAGCTGGCGAACGTCGTAGACCAGAGGAAGAAATACTGGCTCATCTCGGTCGTCCAGTTGATAGAGAACTGGAAGATTCGGGCGACGACCTGCAAAAACACGCAGGCCAGCATGCCGCCCACGCAGAGAGCGGAAAGCACAAAGGCGATTTTATCCAGAACCTTAAAGCATTTTTCGATGGCTTTCATCGCTTTGAGGCACCTCCTGATGTTGTTTTAAAAAAGAAGAAATCGAGCCGGGTTTTGCGCCCGGCCCGATGCAGTCATCGTTATTCGCTGACCTTCGCCTTGGCGGTCTCGAGCGCCTCGATGTAGGGCTTCAGATCGGTCGCCTTGTACTTGTCGTACACGCCGGCAACGGCCTCCTGGAACGGGGTCAGGTCGTCGATGTAGGTCACGACGATGTCCGCGCCGTCATCCAGGAACTGCTTGAGCTGATCCTCCTCGGTCTGCTGCGCGAGCTGACGCTGATAGACGGTCGCCTCGTCAAACGCCTTCATGAGGATTTCCTGCTCCTCTTCGGTGAGCATGTTCCACAGATCCAGGTTCATGCCGACCGGCTCGACGCTGAACACGTGGCGGGTCATGGAGAAGTAGCGGTTCACTTCGTAGTACTTGTTGTTGATGTAGTTATTCTGCGGGTTCTCCTGGCCGTCAACCGTGCCCATCTGGAGCGCGGTGAAGATTTCGGAGTTGGCCAGCGGAACCGGCTGCATGCCCAGCGCTTCCATCATATCGGCGAAAACCTGGCTCTCGGCGATACGGATGGTCAGACCCTTGAGGTCTTCAACCTTCTCGATCGGGCGCTTGCTGTTGGAAACGTTGCGCCAGCCGTTGTACCAGTAGCCCAGCAGCTTGATGCCGTTCTTCTCGCAGTCCTCGGCGAAGACCTTGCAATCCTCGCTGTCCATCATGGCGAAAGCCTGCTCGGCGGAATCGAAGAGGTACGGCATGTTCAGCGCGTCGAAGCTCTGCACGACGTTGCAGACGCTCATCGGGTTTTCAATAAAGATGTCGATGGTGCCCAGCGCGGTGCCCTCGACGGACTTGGAACCGGCGGCCAGCTGGTTGGCCGGGTAGATATCCAGATTCATGGTGCCGTTCGAATACTCAACCAGCTTCTCGTTGAAGTACTCGGAGCCTTTCTGATAAGGATGGCTCGTGGAACCGCTGTGGTGAACGGTGAAGGTGTAGTCAGCCAGCGCGGAGGTACCGGCCAGCATCAGGGCGGCGCTCATGGCAAGAGCAAAGATTCCTTTTTTCATGGGTGTATCCTCCATTCTTTTTTCCTCGTGTCGGCGTTTGTCGTTCCCGCCGTTCGAAGTTTGATTGCATTATAGCCGCCCGTAAAGGCCGCGTCAAGAATCGGAGGCACAGCAGTTTTCCCTGCGTATTTTTTCTATATATTCTTTGTATTTTCATGGCGGGCATCAATTTTTTTATGGGGTTTTTCCCGATTTTTTACCGCAAGCATCAAAAAAACCGGCGGGCCTTTCGGCTCGTCGGCAGGGGGACTCATTCGTTTGTGTTTTCCGGCGTCTTGCGGAAAGAGCCGGGCGTCTGTCCGTAGTATTTTTTGAAAGCGCGCGTCATCGTCAGCACGTTGGTATAGCCCACGGCCTCGGCGATCTGGTTGAGCGAAAGCTCGGTGTTCTCAATTTCGGCGCGCGCTTCCTCGATGCGCATCTGGTGCAGCGTTTCCAGAAAGCCCTTGCCGAGGTTTTTCTGAAATTCGCGCGAAAGGGTGGACATGCTCATGCCGAATTCGGCGGAGAGCATGGAAAGCGACAGCGCCGGGTCGTGGAAATGCGTGATCATGTACTGATAGACGGCGGCGAACTGCTCGGTGTACTGGCTGATTTTTTTGTGGCTCTTGTTTTCCTCGAGCCGCTTATAGATGGCGTTCCAGCCTTCCAGCACGTATTCCTCGTTTTCGGACTGCATCATTTTATCCAGTTCCGCGTCCATCTGTTCCAGCAGCCGGGCGTTCACGTCGTTGGTCTCGGTAAGCATGCAGACCATCAGCGTCTGGAAGCTCTGGAGCTGCTGGGTGCGCATGCCGCCGCTGGGCTGGCGGAAGATTTCGTGAACGATCTCTTTGAACGCCTCGAACGCGCCGCTGTAATGCTCGATGTAGATTAAATCGGCGATGCGCATGTTCTTTTTGAGCAGCTCACTGAAATTGACCTCGCCCGTCGGCTGATTTTCCCCGCCCTCCACGAGCGTCACCTTTTTCAGCGCCTCGCGATAGGCGCGGCTGAACGTGGAGCGGTCGCTGTATACCTTGCTGAAACCGACCTGAAGCCGCATGCCCAGATTCGCGCCGATGCTCTTGGCGCTGGATACGGCCTTATCGTGGAGCTGCTGCTCGTCCGTGTTTTCATCGACGGGAACAACAATCAGCAGCCGCGTGTGGCAGGTCAGGTATTCCGCGCCGCTGAGCAGCATGTTGCTGCGCATGGCCTCCTGCACGGAGAGGATGGTGATGTGGCGCTGATACGCCTGCTCCTGCTCGCTGCCCTCCTCGGCGTGCGTCCATCTGCCGTTATCCGGGTAAAGGACGATGAGCATGTAGCGCGCAAGGAGCTGCGGGATATGCAGCGTTTCGAGCTGCTGGTCGGAGAGATAGGTATTCTGATCCAGCGCCAACTTGCCCAGGTAGATGCGCTTGAGCTGGCTGCGCTGCTCCTCCACGTCCTCCTGACCGGCTTTGAGATCCTGATTGTATTGATGGATGGCGGTTTCGATCATGGCGAGCTGTTCCACCTCGGAAAGATTCTCGCCGCCGCCCTGCATCGTGCCGATTTCGTGCAGAATTTCCTCGATCGGGCGGTTGAAGTGCGTCAGCACATAGACGCAGATGAAGGAGACGAGCAGCAGCCACAGCACGTTGATGATGACGAACGGCATGAACAGCGTCGCGCTGACGACGCTGCCCGTGCCCGTCGGGCTTAAAATGGCGACGAGCGTATAGGCGGGCGACGCAGAACGATACCGCATCATCAAATAGGTGTTGCTTTCAAAAACCTCATTGCGATTGGTCAGCACATCCCACGTCCGGCCGACGAACGCCACTTTTTTCTGTTCATCCCGATAGCCGAGGCCACCGTTGGGCAGGTGCACGACCATCTGTTCCAGCTTATAGGAGCGGTGCGCGCGGTCGGCAAACAGCGTTTCCATCAGCGATTTATCCGAAATGCCGATCAGCAGCGTCACGCCGTTTTCCAGATGCTCGACGATATACAGCAGCTCGTGTTCTTCCTCGGTCGCGCCGGGGATGAAGACGAGGCTGCCGCTCTGCGCGGTCTGCCAGCGCACATCCGTGTTAAAAACGCGCTTGAGTTCCTTTTCGTTTCGGGCGAGGAAGAAGTATTCGCCGCCGCTGATCGTGCCGAAGGCGAAGCCGGAGTTGGGCGCGTAAAGGATGAGCTTGTCAAAATCCACCGAGCTGGACAGCACAACGCCGATGCGGTTGTAAAATTCGCGCCCAACCGGGGAGTCGATGCTCTTCACATCGCGAATCCATTGAATACCCGCGTCGGCAATGTACGCCGGGAAGCAGGCGTCGATTTCCTCCTGACTGGCCGAAGCGAACCAATCCAGGCTATCCAGCGAGGCCATCAGATTGCGGACGAAGCCCTCCGTCCGCCCGAACAACTTGTTGAAATCCGCGGTATTCTGCTCCAGCATTTCATAGCTTTCGGATTGGTAGCGCCGCTCGTCCTTCTGCCCGCCCAGATAGAGCATCAGCATACTGGCGGCCATAATCAGGCTGACACAGAGGATGGCGATGGTCAGGTAGCGGTACTTTTTGCCCCTTAGCCCCTTCCAGATGTGTTTTGTCCGTTTCCGCGCATCGTTCATCGCTGCCGCTCCTTTGCAAATGTCAAGATTTTTGAACTGACCGTTTCCACTTCTTTACATTATAGCACATTTGCCGGAAAAATCGAGTGCTTTTTCGCGGGCGCAAAAGAAGCCGCATCAGGCGGGTTGCTGTCGCCTGATGCGGCTGTCTATTTTGTTTTAGGGGGAATTAGGGGGAAATTGGGGGCATGAAATGGAGAGAGAAGCGGATTAACGGTCAACCGGGGAGCCGTCCTCATGGAACGTCCAGCTCGGCTTTCTGCCCTGGAACGGGAACTTCTCGGCGAGGTCGTCGATCAGCTCGATGCCCAGGCCTGGGCCTTCCGGCATGATGATGTAGCCGTTTTCGACCTTGATGGAATCGCCCTTGATCATCGCGTTGAAGTCGCCGAACGTGCCCGGCCACTCCTGGCACTCGAAATTCGGCGCAACGCGGTCAACATGCAGCGCAGCTATCGTGGAGATCGGGCCAAGCGGATTGTGCGGAATGATGCCCACACCGTAGCCCTCGGCAATATGCGCAATCTTCATGCCGGCCGTAATACCACCAATGACGCAGAAATCCGGGCGCAGATAAGCAACATTCGTGTTGCGGCACAGATCCGCAAGCTGATAGATGTTGAAGCAGCGCTCACCGTTGGCAATCGGGGCCGGGCAACGCTCGGTCACATAGCGAACCTCTTCCGGGTGATCCAGAACCGGGTCTTCGATGAAGTGCACCATGTATTTATCCAGCCGCTTGCCCAGCTCGATGGCCTGCACCGGCTTCACCTGGCGGTGCATTTCGATAGAAAGATCAATGCCATAGCCGACCGCTTCACGCAGCGCGGCAAACAGCTCTTCGTTCTTATGGCAGATCGTCGCCATGTTGTCGGTGGCGTTGTTGCTCTCCGGGCGGACGCGCAGGTGACGCCATCCTTCGTTGACAAGGCGCTTTGCATCGGCAACTTTCTCCTCCAGATTCTTGCCGGAGATGGTCTCGTAAGCGTCGATCTTTTCGCGGTTAGAGCCGCCCAGCAGCTCGTAAATCGGCACGCCCAGCGCCTTGCCCTTGATATCCCACAGGGCGATATCAATCGCGGAGATGGCGGAATTGAGAAGCGCGCCCTGCTGGTGCGGCGTGCGGATCATGCAGTTCCACAGCTTTTCAATCTGGAAGGGATCCTTGCCCTCGATCAGCGAGCCGAGAATGTTCACGCACTCGGCAGAAGCCGTCTGCCAGGCCCAGCAGCCGCACTCGCCCCAGCCGGTGATGCCGGCGTCGGTTTCGACCTTGACGAGCAGCCAGCGGGACGCGCAGAGAATCGGGGTGACTTTGGTGATCTTCATATCGCTACCTCCTTGATAAGCCGGCGATTCAACGGATTCAGCATAAGCGGTGGTGCCGCCCAGAAAACTGGTCGCGGCCAAGCCCATCGAGCAGAGCGCCGCGCCCTTGAGAAAATCCTTGCGGGAAATGTTACTCATTTGATTCTTCCTTTCTCACAAAATCAAATCAAAATGGGTCGTGCCCTGCCGCCATCCCTGAGAGCGGCAAAGCTTTGAATGTCTGCCAGACGAACGGTTTCGCCTGAGCGTTTTAAGCTGTCCTCCTTCCGATCATCCATCGGGCTGTCGGTTGTTTCGTCCGACGCCGTTTGCTTGACCGCAGTATACCTTGCACAAAACGAAGCTGTCAACATTGTGCCAAAATGCAGATTTTGCGATAGGTTTTGCGGCGCGCGGCGCGGATTGAGCGGAAGGAAAAAGCTGAAAATAAAAGGAAAAAACGGGGCGTGAAAAAAGTTGCAGTCGGGAGCAATCATTTTTTTCTCATGTTTTGTATGGATTACGATGGGTTTAGAAACCTGATGAAAAAAGCGAAACGGAATTTTCGGCTATTCAGATTTGTTCATTCAAAAATTGGAAAATCTGCGGCAGGGACAGACACCATGCGGTGCTGTGGCGGCCGCCCGCGCACCAGTAATGCTGCATATCCGGCAGCCAGTTCAGCAGCAGCTCGTAGTTTTCCTTTGCGCGGCAGAAGCCGTATTCATCCTCCGTGCCTTCAACGAAGATCATCGGGCGGCCGACAAGGTTCGGATACGGGTTTTCGCTCATCAGGCTGACGTTGGGCATCATGCCGGCGACGACAAATGCACGGAACATATCCGCATGCTTGTTGCCGAAGAACAGAACGCCCTTGCCGCCCATCGAGTTGCCCATCAGGTACAGATGGTCGGTATCAATGTTCAAACGGCTTTCAGCCAGCTCGATAGCGCTGAGCACGCTCTTTTCGGAAAGGATTCGAAGCTCCTTTTCCGCGTCGTCAATCTCAACCCATTCCTTCGCATCCATATAGGGAATGTTGGTCACATCGCCATATTGTCCGGCAACCACGTAGGCGGTCGGCGCGATGAGAATATAGCCGCTTTCCTCAGCAAACATTTCGATGGAACGATAGGCCGACACGCCGGAGTTGGTATCGGCAAAGAAATAATTCTGGCTGACGGTGTTGCCGTGCAGTAAAACAATGGCTTTGTTGGGCTTTTCCGGGTCGTAACTCGTCGGAACATACAGGCGAACCGGCAGTATCTTTCCGCTTTCATCGTCGGCAATGCGATACGTCAGATGCTGGAAGCCGTAATCCTTGCCGCGCAGCTCATTGTTCAGCACGCGGACGGAACGGGAGAAGGTTTTTGTATCCACAGCATCCAACGTCAGCGATGCGGTCAGATACCAGCCGCCTTCCGTATCTTCGATTTTCTGCACGTCCTGATGGAAACATTCGCGCATCAGCGATCCGAACGGAACGTAAAGGCTTTCATTTTCCTGCTTGACCGGGGCGGACAGGGAAACGGCCTCGCCGTTTGCGGAAGCTTCGGCTTCGCCGATGGTCAGCGCGGCCGTGATGCCCGCATGCGCAATGGAGACGGTCTGATCCTTGATTTCAACGGCGAAATCGGGCGCATAGACGGATGCAATGTCGTTGAGCGCAACATACAGCTCATCCTCGCCGATTTTTTCGGGCTTATGGGTTAAATCGACCATGTAGGTATCCATGAAAGCCGTTTCCGCGTCAGCTTTGAAGGAAGCCGTCGCAAATTTGTAGGAATAATTCAGCCCTTTGGGCAGCACAGGCGTAATCTCGGCCAACGCCGTGATTCCCAAGGTCAGCAGGCACAGAGCAAGCAACGCGCATAATCCCAATTTCTTCATGAATGTTCTCTCCTTTGTTCTTAAATTGTTGCAGTCGTTCTCTATCTGAAACCGCGATATGAAGAAAAGCCGCGCGTAGCCCTCCTTTCCCGCCCGATTGGCATGGCTTTTTGCTTCATTTTGCGGATTCATAGGCATGTTGCCCTATTGATTGCATTGTAATTTGACTATCTCTAACAAGTCAAGAACATCGGCACATACACTTTTTTCCATCAGGATTTGCAAAAAACGCGCTTTTTCGCTTCATATGGCGGAATTTGAATCACTTCTTTCAACATAAAAATCGCCCCTCATGTTTTGACCATACATGAAGGACGATTCAATCAGTTTTCAATATAAAACTCAGGTGTTTTTTTCAAGCTCGGACGCGTCTTTCTTGCGGAACGAGCCGGGCGTACAGCCCAGATACTTTTTAAACGCGCGGGTCATGGTCAGCGTATTGGTATAACCCACGGAAATGGCGATATCGTTCAGGGACGCGTTCGTGTTCTCGATGGCGTATTTCGCCTCCTCGATGCGCATCTGGTGCAGGCTGTCCAGAAAGCCCTGACCGAGGTTCTTTTGAAATTCGCGGGAGAGGGTCGAAACGCTCATGCCGAATTCTTCCGCCAGCGCGGTCAGCGACAGGCCGGAATCGCGGAAGTGCGCATGCATGTATTGATAAATGGAAGCGAACTGCTCGGAATACCGCCCGCGGATGCGCTTATCCTGATGCGCTTCCAGCAGGCCGAATACCTTTTCCCATTTGGCCAGCAGCTCGGTCTCGTCGTCCTCCGGCTGCGTCAGCGCGCCGATGTCGATACCGGCCTCCTGAAGCAGAGCGGTGTTTTCGCCGCTCGTCTCCATCAGCATGCAAAGCGTCAACGACATCAGGCCGGAAAGCTGCTGGTTGCGCAGGCGGCGGCTCTTCTGCTGGTACAGCGTATCCGCCATCTCCTTAAAGCAGGCGAACGCGCTGTTGTAATGCTCCATGTAAACCAGTTCGGACATGTGCAGGTTCTGCCGAATCAGCGTATTCAGGCAGATATCCTGCGAGCGGCCGCTTTCCTTCTCCTCAACCAGCGCCGCGCTCTGCATCACCTTGCGATAGGCGGGATGCAGGCTCTCCGCGCCGCTCTGCACCGGGCTGACGCCGAAGCGGAAACGCTTTTGAAGCTGCACGCTCAAATCCATCGTCCAGCGCTCCACGGCCTTGGCCATGTTTTCATTCTCGTCCTTGACCGGCACGACGACGAGCAGGGCGAACTGGCACATCAAAAATTCCGCCTGCACATCCTTCATCTGCGTGCGGATGGATTCCTCGACCGTGTTGACCATGATGTGCTTGCGGTAGAGATTTTCCTGCTCGCTGCCGTTTTCCCGCATCCAGCGCCCGTTGTCGGGATAAAGCACGATGAGCATGTATTTTTCCAGCAGTTTTGGGATGCCCAGCCGTTCCGACTGTTCCGGGGTGATCAGCGGCGTCTGTCCCAGCGCAAGCTGCTCCAGATACGCCCGGCGCAGCTGGGAAAGCTGAGCCTCGATGGTCGCCTGATTGGAAAGAAGCTGCTGGTTGTAGCGCTGGATGGCGTTGGCGATGCTTTGCAGATCGTCCTCCGTGGTTTCGGCGTTCGGGGCAATGCTGCTGCTGATTTTGGAAAGCGGGCGGAATACGCGGATGAGCATGTAAACGCCGACTGCGGTGATGACGAGCAGCCACAGCGCGGTGACGATCAGCAGAAGCCAAATCCATTCGGAGGAAACGACGCTGGTTGCGCCCGTTTCGGCCAGAATGGCGACGGTTTGGAGGCCGTATTCGGGCAGGCTATGCCGCATCAGCGTGTAATCGCCGATATCCTCGATGGATGCGTCGCGCGTCAGCTCCTCCTGCGTAAGGCCGAGCGCGCCGAGGGAAAGCGACGGGTCGCGCAGCAGCAGACCGCCATCCGGGAAAACGCAGACCATTTGCTTCAATAAATAAGAGCGCCCGCTGTTATCCGCCAGCAGCGAATCGTTCAGCGCTTCGTGCGTCATGCCGCAGAGCAGCACCAATCCGTTATCCAGCGTTCGCGTCAGGTAGAGCGCGGCGTTGGCGTGTTCGGCGGCGTGCCCTTCTGTCAGCGCGCCGTCATCCGTGTTCATTACCCTGATACCGAGCAGGTCGCAAAGCTCCTCCTCCGAGGTACACAGCGCCCCGACATGCCCGTTTGAAACGCAGGCAATCGCCACGCCCGTCTGCGGATTATAGACTGCGCCTTCGCTGAACGACGAGCTGGCCATAATCAGCCCTTGCAGGCGGCCAAGAATTTTGTTGCCGTTTTTATCGGTCGGGAAAGGGCTTTCGTCAAAGGTCAGCTTCACGCCGGGCTGTTTTAAATCGGCCAGAAAATCCGCTGCGTCTGCGGTTTCCAGATAGGGAACGGCGTAAACGGAGGTTTTCAGGTTGTCGAGCCACGCGTCCGAGCTGTCGAGCACCTCCTGAAAAGCCTCCGCGTTCGCGTCAAAACGAACATGGTTCTCCTCGCGATAGCGCTGGGTGTTGCTTTTTTCCAGATGAAGCAGGCCCAGCATGGTGATCAGCAGCAGCACGCTGATGCCGATGGCAATGATGAGCAGGCAGACTTTTCTTCGATTGATTTTGATGGCCGTCGTTTCCGACGAATCGCGCTTCTTCGTACGCTTCATGAAGTTCTTCCTCCCACTGTGGCATTTTGACGTTGAACCGATCCGCGCAATTTCGGCGCCGCGGCGGTTTTTGATGCTCACAGTATACCATAAAACCATTCCGATTTCTTTATATCTTTTTTACAAGACGCGTTTTGATGATGGCGCAAAAATTGATTCATGCCTGATTCGTTTTTTGCGCGATGCGGTTTTTCCCTGTAAAAACAGCCCGAAAGGGCAGAAAAAAACGCCCTCGACATCTCGAAAGGCGTTTTTGCTTCAAGGCGCTGCGGCCTGAAATCCAAAAGGAGGCAGAGGAGATTTGGGTAAACGAAGAAGCTCGATTCGTTTCAAAATAAGGGGGACAGGTGTATGGAGTGTTGTCCGTTTCCCCTCTGCATAATCAGTATAAGCGTATCGCGCTGAATATACAAGAATCAAGAATTTCAGACCTAAATTAGGAAGAAAAAGATGAATGAAAAAAAGGGAATTAGGAGATCAAATTCATAAGCATTTCCAGCTTTATCCCAACTTTTGTACAAACGCAAAAGTTGGTGAAAAGTCAAAAGGATATGAGGCGGTGAGCAGGACGACCTGTTCACCGCCCTGGCTGCTATGAAACAAAAATCCTGCCGACTGTCAGAGACCACGGCGAAACCACCGCTTATTCCGCCTTGGCGGTCAAATCAGTTTGTCCTTGGGACTTTGATTTCTCCGATTTTTCTCATGTTCACCTTGTTGTCGAGTCACTTTCTGTTCCGTTTTTTCCATGATTTCTTCCAGCTCTTTCCGATTGCCCGCCGTTTCCATCGCGTCCTCAATCGAAACCCGCCCATCTGACACCCGCGGCAACGCGTCGGGAATGACCTTGCGCGTCCAATATCGGATGCGGTTCAGCTCCGCCAATTCTGCTTTGATTTCTTCGAGTTTCGGAAGAAGGGCTTCGCGTTCCGCTTCAAGCTGTGCGCGTTCTGTTTTCAGCGCCGCACGTTGTTCCTTATCGAGAGGAGACGCAAGCTCCAGCGACTTCATGAGCTTTTCGCGCAGCCAGATCGCTTTTTGCAGGCGGTTCAATTCGTCGCCATGTTCGGCTTTGAACTTTTCTCGCTTGCCATTCCAGCGAATGCCTTCGTATTCCTGCTGAACTGGCTTCAATTCTCGGATGGTTTGAATCGCGCCAAACAGCGCGCCAATATCACGGATTCTGCGTTCCTTTGCCGTGGATTCCGCCTTGATTTTGGAAAATGTCCGTTGAGTTTCGGCGATGTATCGTCCGAGCTGACCGACCGTATAAAGCTCGTGATTCGAGAGGAAGGAAACCGCCTTAAAACCGTCCTTCAAATCACGGACAGCGCCTTTTTCCTGTGCATAGCGATTCCATGTTTCGCGCCCGTCCTTTCGCATGTCCAGATAGGCGGTAATCACATCGCTCAGCGGGTAATCATCCGGGCTTTCGATGATCTGCTGGCGGCTGACCGCCTTGCGCAATTCATCCAGCCAAGCGCCGATCTCGCGAACGGTTTTCTGCAAAGAAGCCAGCATCTTATTCACGCTGATGATCTTTCGATTCTCGTCGCCGCGTTCGCTGGAAACGCCCTTGCGTTCCAGCGCGGAAGCTGTCGGACCGAGATGCTTTTGCGGCAGGTGATCTTCAACGCCCTGTCGCTCAAGAGAACGCATATCGACGCGCTCTGTTCGTCCCGCTGCTTCGAGCGCCGCGTTTTGTGCAGCCGCCCAATCCTGCCGCCAGATTTCGCCGTACTTGCGCTCGTTCCAATCGACAGTATCGACCTTGACGCGCTTCCAGCTTCCGTTCAGCGCGCGGATGCGGTTTCCATTCTCATCGAGCGCGTAAACATTCTTTGATTTGGGCAGCCACTTCCCGTTTTCGTCCATAGCGCGAAGCGTCAGCATGATGTGAACGTGCGGGTTGCCGTCGCCCTTGTCGTGATAAAAGAAATTGCAGACCATGCCCTTATCCACAAATTCCTTTTGACAGAAATCGCGGACGAGGGCAAGGTTCTGCTCATCAGTCAGTTCACGCGGCAAGGCAAAAAGCATCGAGCGCGCCGTCTGGGCATTGACGCTCGTTTCCGCTGCGTCCACCGCGTTCCAAAGCGTCTGCGGGTCAGCATATGCTTTCGGCGCGTTGGATGGCAGCATGACTTCAACCCACTTCACGCGCGCCGGGCTGCTGTGCGGATATTTCCAGCAGCACTCGTATTCGGAATACTTCTTTTCGCCTGAATAATACGCGCAGGAAGCCATGCAGGATTGACCTTTTCCTCGGCTGATGATCTTAAAGCTCCCTGTCGGGCAGGGCATGGGGTCACCTCCGTTTCTCGGCGCAAAGCGCCGTCATGGGGTAGCCGATGCAATCGGCGCAGGGGCTTTCACCTGTTGATGCCGAAGGCATCGAGCACCCCGCAGGGGCCTTCGGAGAACGCACGGCGCATCGAAGATGCGTATAAGTGCGCCCTCACGGGATGGGGCTGCTTCCGTCGCTCTCCGTGTCGTCCTCGTTCTCTTTGCTCCAAAGCATGCCTTGCATGGTCGATTTCGGCATACGCTGCATGGCTACATCAATCAGCTCTTTCGGGCTTTGTGGAAGCTCCCCTCGTCGGCTGGCGGTCATCTGTTCCACCAACTCGCGCACACGGGGAGAGGCAAAGAAGTAGTCAATCAACAGGAACACATCTTCATCCGTCAGCAGTTCGGGATTGGGCAGATAATGCTCCAAATGCCCGCCGCGTTCGCATAAGCGATGCGTCCGTTCCTTGTTTCGCTGGATGGAGATTTTGTGTTTCGCCGCCCTGAGCTGCTGCTCGGCTTTTCGTTTCTGCGCTTCGGCTTTCTGCTGCATCGCAAGCAGTTTTTCGATTCGTTCAGAC
>CAKTXH010000058.1 GCA_934630975.1 uncultured Clostridia bacterium
GGCGAATTTACATGCGGGCAGACAGGAGCATGAGATCGTATGATGAAAAAAGCGACGGCGGTTCTGGACTTTGGCACATCCAAGGTTCTGGTATTGCTTGCGGAGGAGAGCGCGTATCAGAAGGTGACCATCACATCGGCGGGCATGGCGCAGTATGACGGCTTCATGAACGGCGAGTGGAATTCGCCTTCCGATGTATCCGACGCGATCGCCAGCGCGGTTGAGGCGGCGGAAAAGAAGGTCGGAACCCACATCAAGGAAGTTTACGTCGGCGTGCCGGGCGAGTTCGTCCGGGTGTACGTGATTGAATCGAGCGTCGCGCTCCAGGGCGCAGACCCGAAGGTCACCAGCGCGGACGTGGAGAAGCTTCAGCGGCAGGCGACCGAGATGCTGGATCGCCCCACGGGCGTCATCATTCACCGTTCGCCGGCGTGGTTCAAGGTGGACGGCGGGCAGAAGACGCTCGAGCCGGTCGATCAGAAAGGCTCGACGCTGGAGGGCATGATCGGCTTTGTGCTGGCGGATCAGTTCTTCATCAACGACGTGACCGAACGGCTCAAGGAGCTGGGCATCGAGGTGCGCGGCTTCTTCTCCACATCGGTGGGCGAGGCCATGCAGATGATCCCCTTCGAGGAGCGGGATCACACGGCGATTCTGGTGGATGTGGGCTACCTGTCCACCGAGGTGATGGCGGTCGAGGGCGATGCGCTGATCTGGCAGAAGGTGCTGCCGGTCGGCGGTGCGCATATCACGCTGGATTTGACCTATGGGCTGGAAAAGCCGTTTGATATGTGCGAAAAGATCAAGCGGGGCTACACCTTCAACGCGCCGAAGAACACGCAGATCGAGGTGCAGGGCGAAAACGGCCAAATGGAAAGTTTCTCCGGCGAGCAGGTGAGCATGATTATCGACGCGCGCGTGGACGAAATGCTGGAAATGATCGACGACGCGGTGAAGAAGAGCGGGATTCGGCTGGGCAACTGGTCAAACGTCTATTTCACCGGCGGCGGATTGATGCCTATGAGCGGCGCGCGGGTTTACGCGGCGGGTAAGCTTGCCCGCAACGTCCGCGAGGCGGCGGTGAAGACCGTCAAGCTCAAACCGGCGCAGATTTACGCCAGCGGCAGCGGCCTGCTTGAACTGGTCTATAACACCATCGAGCAGGAGGAGCAGGACGAAGGCCTGTTCGACCGCATCAAGCGCGCCTTTAAGAAACGATAAAACCTGAAGTGGGTTTGATTCCCGTGATTCGCATTGCGAATCGCGAAGTGGGAATTCCAAGAACCTCAGGTTCTTGGCGGGGTTTGGGGCAGCGCCCCAACGTTCCCTTCACATTGAAAGCGAAACAAAAGGGGGATTTCCTGTGTTTGAAATTGAAATGGACGAGCGCCCGGCAGCTTCCATCAAGGTCGTCGGATGCGGCGGCGGCGGCGGAAACGCGCTCAATCGCATGGTGGACTGCGGCGTGACCGGCGTTGACTTCATCGCGGTGAACACCGACGTGCAGGCGCTCCGCACGAGCCGCGCGGCGACGATGATCCAGATCGGCGAAAAGTTGACCAAGGGTCTCGGCGCGGGCGCAACGCCGGAAATCGGCAAAAAGGCCGCCGAAGAGAGCCGCGAGGAAATCGCCAGCGCGCTCAAGGGCGCGGATCTGGTGTTCGTTACCGCCGGTATGGGCGGCGGCACGGGCACGGGCGCGGCCCCGGTGGTCGCTGAAATCGCGCGCGACATGGGAATCCTTACCATCGCGGTGGTCACCAAGCCGTTCGCCTTCGAGGGCAAAACCCGCATGCGCAAGGCCGAATCCGGCATCGACGAGCTGAAGCAGCGCGTCGACACGCTCGTCGTCATCCCGAACGAGCGCCTGCTTCAGGTCTGCCCGAAGGGCACGAGCTTCAAGGGCGCGTTCAACTTCGCCGATGATGTGCTCCGTCAGGGTATTCAGGGCATTTCTGACCTGATCAGCCAGACCGGCATCATCAACTTGGATTTCGCGGACGTGAAGGCCGTCATGGAATCCGGCGGCATGGCGCACCTGGGCATCGGCATCGGCAAGGGCGAAAAGGCGATGGCCGACGCGGCGCAGAACGCCATTTCCTCCCCGATGCTCGAAACCAGCATTGACGGCGCGCGCGCGGTGCTCATCAACGTGACCTGCAACTCCAATTGCAGCATCGTGGATATCAACGACGCGGTGGAGATGATCACCGCCGCGGCGGATAGCGAAGCCAACATCATCTTCGGCGCGAGCATCGACGACGCGCTCGAGGACGAGGTGCATATCACCGTCATCGCCACGGGCTTTGAAAAGGTGCCGTTCCCGCCGCGCGCGAGCAGCATCGACCGCCCGGCCACGCTGCCCTCTCAGGCGCCTTACGTGCCGCAGAGCTACACGCCGAGCTATCAGCCGCAGCCCATGCAGGGCGGCATGCCGAGAGGCGGCTATACCCGCTATGACCCGAGCTATCAGCCGGTGACCGCCGGTTACGCCCCGCAGCAGGGCGGCGTGCCGGGCGAGCCGGAAGTGCCCGCGTTCGTCAACGAGGGCGCGGCGGGTCAGCGCGTGTCGCCTTACGCGGCGATGCCCGATATGCCGGTACAGAACCAGCAGGCGCCCGCGCAGGAACAGCATGAAGACCGCAGCACGCCGCGCTCCTTCATGGATGGAATCCCGGCGTATATGCGTCGCAAATAAGCTTTTCAGGCCGGCCTTCGGGTCGGCTTTTTTCTACGTAAGCAATATATGCGCTTCGGGCGGAAGCCATGAGTGGGAAATAAACCAGCCGCATATAAAAAACCGCTCCTCCCCGCAAACGGGAAGGAGCGGTTTCGTTATGCCTTACAGGAACTTGAACGAGGAACGAAGTTGGCGATAGACGAAATTATAATAGGAATACCACGCGCTCGGGGCGGTCAGGCGAATCTGGAAAAGCTCCTTGTCGTGCGCGACGACGACCAGGCGGCCGCGCATGCTGTATTCCTGCGTGCCGTCGTTATAGGTGGCGGAATAATAGCAATAGTAGCCGTTCGCGCCGCCGATGCTCGCGGAGGCGATATCGCCCGCCTTGAACGTGGTGAACATGTCGCCCAACTCGGTGAGCACGGATTCAAGCCGCGTGCGCGCGTCGGAAGCGGTCTGCGACAGACCGGCGGAGAATTTCTCGATGGTCAGGCGGGTCTGGTAGCCGTCCGTCTCCATCCGCTCGCTCTTCGGCTCGACGAACTGAATGGTCGTATCCTGATTGGTGGAGGGATTGAGCAGCCACGTGTAAGGAATATCGAAGGAAATGCCCATTGAATCGCTCACGTAGGATTCGTAAACGTAATTCGGCGTGGGTGAGGGCGTCGGGGTCGGCTTGTCGATCGGATCGACCGCAACCGGGGTGGCCAGCGGGTTATCCACCTGCGAGAAATCGAACGACGCTTCGCCGGAATCCGCTGGAATCGGCGTGGGCGAGGGCGTGACCTCCGGCGCGACGGCCTCGGTATCGGCCGGGCCGAAAACGAAGGTCGAGTCCGTATCGGATTCGGCCTGCGCGACAGAAAACGCCATCAACGTCATGGCGAGAAAAACAACAATACGCTTCATTTCGGATGCCTCCGTTCGCGGAATCAGCAAAATATGATAGTGTCAGTATAACAGGGAAGGCGAAAAAAGTCAATCTTCCGACAGGCTTGAAAGGTTGGCAGAGCCGGGGTATAATGGAAAATCATCAGGCAAGGAGAGAAAAACATGCAAAACAGAAAGAAAATGGTCGTTCTGGATGGATATACCCTCTGCGCGGGGGAACTGAATTTTGACGCGCTGCGCGAATTTGGCGAGGTGACGGTTTACGACCGCGTGGCGCAGGCGGACGTGGCCGCGCGCATCGGCGACGCGCAGATCGTGCTGACCAACAAGGCGCAGATTACGGCGGAGGTGATGGCGGCCTGTCCGAAGATGGAATATGTCGGCGTGACGGCGACGGGCTACAACATCGTCGATGTCGCGGAGGCGAAGCGGCGCGGCATCGTCGTGACGAACGCCCCGGCGTATTCCACGCAGGCCGTGGCGCAGCATACCTTTGCGCTGCTGCTGGAAAGCCTGAGCCGCGTGGGCGCATACAGCGCGCAGGTGCGCGGCGGCGCGTGGCAGGCGAGCGAGGATTTCTGCTTCTTCACCGAGCCGATGGAGGAGATCGCCGGAAAGACCATCGGCCTGATCGGCTTTGGGCACATCGGCCAGAGCGTTGCGAAAATCGCGCTGGCATTCGGCATGAAGGTGCTTGTCTGCGTGCCGCACGAAAAAGCAGGCTGGGACGACGTGCGCTTTGTGACGCTCGAGGCGCTGCTGGCGGGCAGCGATATCGTTTCGCTGCATTGCCCGCTGACGGGCGATAACCGCGGGATGATCGGCGAAAAGGCGATTGCGGCGATGAAGCCGGGCGTTCGCGTGATCAACACGGCGCGCGGGCCGCTGGTCGATGAAAACGCGATGGCGGCGGCGCTTGAGAGCGGCCGGGTCGCCTGCTACATGGCCGATGTGCTCGGAGAGGAGCCGCCCGCCCACGGCAACCCACTGCTCGGGCAGAAGAACGCGATTCTCACGCCGCACGTCGCGTGGGCGCCGCTGCAAACGCGTCAACGGCTGCTGGATATCGTGGTCGGCAATGTCGCGGCGTTCGTGCGCGGCGAGCCGGTCAACGTGGTGAACGGATGAAGGAGGGGCGGCATGCTTCAAGGCGTGGTTTTTGATCTGGACGGGACGCTGCTGGATACCGAGAAGCTCTACCGCCGCTTCTGGGTCGAGGCAGCGCGGCGGATGGGTTACCCGATGGAGGACAGGCACGCGCTGATGATCCGCTCGATGGCCGCCGACCGAGCCGAGCCGCTGCTCAAGCGCGAGGTCTGCGCCGATTTTGATTACCACGCGGTGCGGGCGCTGCGGCGGGAAATCATGGAAGCCTACATCGACGAAAACGGCGTGGAGGCCAAGCCGGGGCTGCTGCCGATGCTGCGGGATTTGAAGCGGATGGGCATGCGCATCGCGCTGGCGACGGCCACGCCCGAGGTGCGCGCGCGTAAATACCTGCGCATGGTCGGGGCGGAGACGGCATTTGACGCGGTGGCCTGCGCGGAGATGGTTGCGCACGGCAAGCCTGCGCCGGACGTGTATCTGCTGGCGGCACAGAAATTGGGCCTGCCGCCCGCCGCGCTGCTCGGCGTGGAGGATTCGCCCAGCGGCGTGCAATCCGCCCACGCGGCGGGAATGACGGTCGCGATGGTGCCAGATCAGGATCAGCCGAGCGCGGAGACCGCCGCGCTGTGTGCGCTGGTCGCGCCGTCGCTGGCGGCGATTGCGCCGTTTGTGGACTCCTTTCGTCAGCGAAACTGACACATCCCTCTAAGAGGGAGCCTTAGAAGCGCTTCATAACGACAATGCGTAATAAGCCTCCCTCTTTGAGAAAAGAGCTAAAATGCCTATAAAATAATCAAAAAAATGTTGATTTTATCCGAAAAACTGATATAATGAGGGTGGAAGAAAGCTTCCGTGTTCATCAATCAGTCAGGAGGGAATCGTATGGAAAACCGCGTCATCACCATCGCCCGCAGTTACGGCAGCGGCGGCAGAAAAATGGGCAGACTGCTCGCAAAAGAGCTTGGCTATGAGTATTATGACCGTGAAATCCTGCGGATTGCTTCCGACGAGAGCGGCATCAGCGAGGAACTGTTCGATCAGGCGGATGAAAAGCAGCGTCTCCCGCTGTTCCGCATCGCGCGCGAGGCGTACACCGGCGAGGTCATCCCGCCGGACAGCGACGACTTTATCTCCAACGAAAATCTCTTCCGCTATCAGGCGAAAATCATCCGCGAGCTGGCTTCCACGCGCAACTGCGTGATCGTCGGGCGCTGTGCGAATTTCATCCTGCGCGGGCGGGATAACGTGCTCAACGTGTTCGTCACCGCGCCGGTGGTGGACTGCGTCCGCCGCGTGATGGAGACCGACGGCCTGAATCTGGAAGAGGCCGAGAAGAAGATCAAAAAGATCGACAAGCGCCGCGCGGATTATTTCAAATATTTCACCGGCCGCCAGTGGCACGACGCGGCACTCTACGACCTGTGCCTCAACACCGGGCACATGAGCGAGCAGAAATGCGTGGACATCGTCCGCGCTTATATGGAGGCAAGGTTCGATTAAACCCTTGCCAGAAATGTAAACCGAGGGTATAATAGAGAGGATGTGAACAAACAGGGGGAACGAACGAATGGCGAAGCTCTATTTCCGATATGGCGCGATGGGCTCGAGCAAGACGGCCAACGCGGTCATGGTTCAGTATAATTATCGAGAGCGCGGGCGGAATGTGCTCATGCTCAAGCCGAAGATCGAGAATCGGGATGGGGCGAACGTCGTGCGCTCCCGTTGCGGACTGGTAGCGCAATGCCGCTTTGTTGAGGAACTGAGCGAAATCGACCTGACCGGCATCGACTGCATTATCGTCGATGAGTGTCATTTCATGAACGCCGCGCAGGTGCGCCAACTGGTGGATATCGTCGATGAGCGCGATATCCCCGTGATCTGCTACGGCCTGCGGACGGATTTTCGCGGCGAGCTGTTTGAAGGCAGCCGCGAACTGCTGCGCTGGGCGGACACCATCGAGGAGATCAAGACGGTCTGCTGGTGCGGACGCAAGGCGACGTTCAACGCGCGCGTGCAGAATGGCCGCATCGTCCGCGAAGGCGAGCAGATTATGATGGGCGGCAATTCCGCCTATGTGAGTCTCTGCCGCCGCCACTGGAAGGAAGGCAACCTCGGCTCGTTCCGCAACCTGAATCTGGAAGATTGATTTTTTGAAAGATAAAGATAACGATGGATTGTAGACTTTGCAGCGTGAAAAAGCAGAGTCATTTAAAAATAACGCTTGGTTGTCGATAGACGTATATTTGAGCAAAGAAAATCCCCTGCCTGTTTGAACGGGCGGGGGATTTTTTACGCTGGCGCGCGTCAGCGCGACTGAAGGAGTTAGAGCGTCAGCGCCGTTTCAATATTGGCCAGCACCTTTTCGCTCAGCAGCACAAACGCCTGTTTGGTGCGCCCGGCTGAAACGCCGGGGCAATGCACGTTTTCGCGGGTGAAGAAATCCGCTCCAACCGGGCCTGCCGCGGCGAAAGTGTCGCAGAAGAAATGTGTGCCGGGCAGGTTCAGCCAGCCCTCCAGCGCTTTGCTGTCAAAGCCCGGGCCAATGGAGGTGTTGAAGAGCGCCTTGCCCACGCCGAGCTGCTCAAATTCGTGCGTGCCGAGCAGCAGCACGTTCTTGTTCAGGCAGGTGAAAACGACCTCGCTTTCGGCCAGCAGCCGGTCAAGCGGCTTGTAGGTCATGCCCGCCTGTTCGGCCTCCGGCTTGCGGGTGCGGCCGTAATACGAAATCTCCGCGCCCAGAAAGGCCAGCGCGTCCGCAATCATCCGGCCGGAAACGCCAAGCCCGACGATCCCCACGCGCAGGCCGGTGATTTCGCTCGGCTCGTCGCGCAGCATCGGCAGGCCGAACCCATGCAGCAGGCCGGTCAGCTCGTGCAGCACGTATTCGACCACGCCGCGGTCGCCGTAATCGCGGATGCCCAGTACGCGGACGCCTTTCTCGCGGGCGTAGGCGATATCCACATTGGCGCTTTCCTCGGAATAGAGGCTGCAACACATGCCGATATAACGGATATTTGGACAGGCGTCGAGCACCGCACGGCCGATGCGGGAGGTGTAGCTGAGCAGCACCGCGTCCGCGTCGCCGATGCGGCGGATGATCTCGTCGTCGTCCTTCGGCACGTCGGGGAACAGAACGACCTCGCGGGCGTAGCGGTGCAGCGCTTCCTCCGCCGAAGGGATCAGGCTGACCGGCTCGATGGCGACAAGCTTGTCAAACATGCGTCCGCCCTCCCATCAATAAAAGACGACCGGGGAGGCGAGGTTGCGCAGCAGCGCCACGACGCTCCAGCCCGCAATCGCGCTCGTGCTCGAGCAGATATCCACAACGGCTTTCACGCCGTCGATCTCCGTCGTGATGCGGTGGTCGTCGCCGACCCAGTTGGGCACGGAGTGCATCGTTACGCCGGTGATCTCCGGCCCGGTGGTCGCCAGAGACGTGGCGACGGCGACGTTTACGCGGCGGGGGAAGGTCGCGATGGCCTCCTTGGCGTTGCCGGTGAACACGGTGGTCTTTTCCGTATCGGTCAGCAGGTGCTCCGCCCAGACCGGCGTGTTGCGGAAGCCGCGCGCGCCCGTGTGCGTCTCGATGCCTGCCGTCTCCGGCAGGTTCTGCGCCTGCGCCATCAGGCTGACGGTTTGCAGCACGTCGAACCCGCCGATTGCGCCGCTGGCCAGATGCACCTTTGCGCCGCCCTCGCGCGCGGCTTGTTTGACCTGCTCGTAAAACGCCAGATCGGCAAACGCGCCGATGGAGATGACGACCAGATTCACGCCGCGTTTCAAAACGGGAATCGCCATCGCACGGACGGCCTCGACCGACGCGGTTTCCACGATATATTCCGGCTCGAGCGCGAGCAGCGCCTCCACATCCGCGCAGGCCGCGCAGCCGACGGCCTGCGCCGTCTTTTGCGCCGACTCGGGGGTGCGGCTCGTTACGCCTACCAGATCGTAATCCGCCAGCAGGCCGTTTTTCCACGCGTTCGCCACGATGTTGCCCAGAAAACCGCAGCCGACAATGCCGAATTTCGTTTTCATGTGTTTCTCTCCTTTGCGTTGCGTCGTTGCAACTGTATTGCTTTCATTATATCATGGACGGACGAAAAAAGCACCCCGTTTTTTGAAGAAACGGGATGCTATGGGGTATGAAGATGTTGGGCGGCTGATGAACTCCCTCAGTCAGCTTCGCTGACAGCTCCCTCGAAGAGGGAGCCGTAATAGCGCTTCATAACAACAAGGCGCAAATAAGCCTCCCTCTTGGAGGGAGGTGGATGCCGAAGGCAGACGGAAGGAGTCGTTACAGCCCCACCTGTCCGGCGACGGCGCGCGCCGCGTCCGCCATCAGCGGGTTTTCGACGGATTCGATATTGCCCTCGTCGCAGAGCTGCGCGGCCTTCGGGTCAAACGGAAGCTGCGCCAGCACCGGCAGATGCAGCGCGGCGGCCTCCTGCGCAATCTTGGATTTGCCGAACAGCTCGATGCGCTTTCCGCAATCCGGGCAGAGCGCGTAGGACATGTTCTCCACCAGACCGAGAACGGGGATGTTCATCATGTTCGCCATGTTCACGGCCTTACGGACGATCATGCCGACCAGATCCTGCGGGGTGGAGACGACGACCACGCCGTCCAGCGGGATGCTCTGGAAGACCGTCAGCGGCACGTCGCCCGTTCCCGGCGGCATGTCGATGACCATCACGTCCAGCTCGCCCCAGGCGACATCCTCCCAGAACTGCTTGACCGCCCCGGCGATGACCGGACCGCGCCAGATGACCGGCGCGTCGTCGCTGTCGAGCATCAGGTTGATGCTCATGACCTCGACGCCCTTTTCGGTTTCGGCGGGGAAGATATGCTCGCCGTCGCCGAGCGCCTTGTCGTGAATACCGAACATGCGCGGGATGGACGGGCCGGTGATATCTGCATCGAGCACACCGACGCGGTAGCCCATGCGGCTGAGCATGACGGCCAGCTCGCCGGAGACGAGGGATTTGCCCACGCCGCCCTTGCCGCTGACCACGCCGATGACCTTGCGAACCTTCGGCGGTTCTTTTTTCACCGTTTCGGCGGCCTGATTATGGTTGTGGCTGCAACCGGCGCATGCGGGCTTGGTGCCGCACTCGCTGGGCGCACAGCCCTGCTGAAGATCAGACACGGAAAAAACTCCTTTCGGTTGGACACAAATTCTGGTATAATACACAAAGCCGATTGTGTCCGTGAGATACAAACTCTATGATACCATGTTTTTGAAAAAAAGCAAGTTGATATGCAAAACAAGAGCGGAGGAATTGAAACCCATGAAGTTTCGAAAGGGAATGGCGGCGCTTTGCGCGGCGGCGATGCTGATGGGCGGCGCGGCGCGGGCGCAGGAATACGACGCGCAGCAGGCGGAAAGCTGGATGACGCAGTTTGCGCAGGCGCTGGGCCAGCTTTCGCCCATCAACGACCCGGCGCAGACGCTCGACCCCGCAAGGCCGGGCGAGTATTTGCAGGAATATGAATTCGGCACGGTGCAGACGACGACCAGCGGCGCGCCGACGGCGGAGGAGATCGCGCAGATCGACGTGAGCACGGCGCAGGTGACGGATGCGCGCGGCGTTCGCGTGGGCATGACGCTCGGCGAAGCGCTGGGCGGCTTGAGCATCCCGCAGACGGAGGGCAGCCTTGCCGTGCTGAGCACGCAGGAGGCGGGGATCGGCTGGTGCTGGGCGTATCTGGGCGAAGGCGAGGTATACGGCGTGGAATGGCTGACCTATGACCTGAACGAGCCTGTGACCGAATACACGCTGACCTACGTGATCGACGGCGATACCGTCAGCGGGATCCGCGTCAAGGCGGCAGCCTCCACGCGGGCGCAGGCCGAGGCCGGGCTGGCGACGGCGCAGGAAATCGCGGGCAGGCAGCGGCGCGAAGCCGTTTTGACGGCCAGCGGCGCGGCGATGTTCGGCGAGGCGGATTTGACGGTGAACGGCAGCCGGGTGATCGGCGCGGAGGCTTACGCGCTGGTGCAGGCGCTCGGCGAGCCGGACGAGGTGCAGACCCTCCCGGCGGGCGGCGGGCGCATCCTGCTCTACGACGGCGCGGCGGTGCGGCTGGGGCTGGATGAAGCGACGGGCGCGGAAATTGTGCTTGGCGTGACGGCGACGGGCAGCGTGGCCGGGCCGCGCGGGCTGACGGTCGGCATGGCGGCACAGGAGGCCGCCGGGCTGTTCCACTGCGACACGGACGTGTATGCATCCGGCGGCGTGCTCTATATGGAAGGCGAGGCATCCGGCGAGCCGCCTTTCGCCGAAATGACCGCGGAGAGCGGCGGCGAAGCGGCGATACGCTATCTCTGCCGGATGGCGGACGGCGATGACGCGCGGCTGGACGTGGGGTTGCGCGACGGAATCGTCTGCTACTGGCATCTCTACACGGGCGAGGAGGCGGCGGATGGTGAGTGACGAACGATTCATCCTCAAAAACGCGCGGCATCTGGCGGCACGGTATATGGAGGAAATTCTTCGGCCGGGCGATATCGCCGTGGACGCGACGATGGGCAACGGCAAGGACACGCAGTTCCTCTGCGAGCTGGTGGGCGAGGCAGGGCATGTATACGCCTTCGACGTGCAGCAGGAGGCGCTTGACCGCACGGCGGCGCGGCTGGAGGAGGCGGGGTTGCGGGAACGCGCGACGCTGATTCTCGCCGGGCACGAGACGATGCGGGAGAACGTCCCGGTTTCGCCGCGCGTGGTGATGTTCAACCTCGGCTGGCTGCCGGGCGCGGAGCATATCGTCACCACGCGGGTGGAGACGACGATGCAGGCCGTGCAGGCGGCGCTTGAGCTGGTTGTGCCGGATGGATTCGTGAGCGTCTGCGTTTATCCCGGCCACGAGGAAGGTACGCGGGAGCTGCATGCGCTGCTTGACTGGGCGGCGGGGCTGGACGTGCGCGCCTACAACGTGCTGCACCATGATTTTATCGCGGCCAAGCCGGGCACGCCGCACCTGATTCTGATTCAGAAAAACGGCTGACATTCAGGAATCTTTGCGACAAAACTTTCACAAATTCATCTCTGTGCGCTTTTGCACGAAACAGGCGTGTGAAAACGGTTAAAAATGTTTCTTTTTCTTCTTTTTGCAAAAAAGGAGGAGGAAATAGGAAGAATTTGTGGAATGAAAGAAAAAGGGATAAATTGTATCTGAGTATGCATTGTCGCTTGACGACGCATGCCGGACCCTATACGATTACGGAGGCGATAGTGGAATGAGCACCCTTCAGGATCTCAGCAAGGTGCTCTCGCGCAAGCAGGCCATTCTCGATGAGAGTGCCGCTGGCGTTGAGCAACAGAAGAAGAGCGGCAAGCAGACTGCGCGCGAGCGCATCGCGATGCTGCTGGACGGCGGCAGCTTCGTCGAGCAGAGCATGCTCGCGCAGGACGCCGGCGTTGTGGCCGGAAGCGGCACGGTGGACGGCCGCCCGGTGTATGTCTTCGCGCAGGATTTCGCCGTGATGGACGGCGCGATGGGCGCGAAGCAGGCGAAGAAGATCGTCAAGATTCTTGAGCAGGCCCGCAAGACCGGCACCCCGGTTGTCGCCATGTGCGATAGCAACGGCGCGCGCGTGGGCGAAGGCGCGGCCGCGCTGGAAGCGTATGCCGACGTGTTCGCGCATATGGCCCGCCTGAGCGGCGTTGTGCCGATGATCTCGCTGGTGCTGGGCCCGTGCGTCGGCGCTGCCGCCATGATGGCCAAGCTTTCCGACGTGGTGATCGTGGCCAAGCCGGTCGGCGCGCTGATGATGGCCGGCCCGCAGGTTCTGGCTTCCGCCATGAAGAAGGATATCAAGGCCGAAGAGCTGGGCGGCGCGGACGTGGCGGTGAAGACCGGCGCGGCGCATTTCGCCTGCGAGACCGAGGCTGACGCGATGGCCAAGGCCAAGGCCGTGCTGGGCATGCTCCCGGCGAATAACCTCGAAGACGCGCCCTTCTCCGTTGAGGAGGACATGAATCGTCAGCTCGAGGGCTTCGAAGCGGGCTGCGACGGCGCTGAGCTGATCGCCGCGCTGGCCGACGCTGGCTCCGTGCTGGAGTTCGGCAAGGGCCACACGCAGGCCGTCACCGCGCTGGGCAAGATGGCGGGCCGCACGGTCGCGTTCGTCTACACCGGCAAGGGCGACACCTGCGACAACCGCATGAAGAAGATCGCGCGCTTTGTCCGCTTTGCGGATTGCTACAACATCCCGGTGGTCTCCCTGGTGGATTCCACGGGTCTCAAGCTGTTTGACACCGTCGAGCGCCAGATGGCCGTGCTGAGCGCGGCTTCCACGCTGGTTTACGCGTACAGCGAGGCGACGACCGTGAAGGTGACGCTGGTGATCGGCAACGCCATCGGTTCCGCTTATGTCGCGATGGGCGGCAGCGCGAACGCCGACATGACCTACGCATGGCCGGGCAGCGTCATCAGCCCGATGACCGGCGAGGCCGCTATCCAGATCATGTGGAAGGATAAGATCATGGCCAGCAAGGGCGACGCCGTGAAGGCGCGCGAGGAGCTGGCGGCGCAGTACGAGGCCGAGGTGGCCGACGGCGTGAACGCCGCGGTCGAGGGCCTGGTGGACGACGTGATTGATCCGGCGGACAGCCGCAAGATGGTGATTGCCGCGCTGGAAATCCTCTCCAGCAAGCGCGATTCCAACCCGCCCAAGAAGCACGGCAACATGCCGCTGTAATCAGGGGAGGAAGTTTGAATGGGTGCAATTCTTCAATATGGCTTGTCCGTTGCGCTGGTCGGCATTTCCACGGTTTTCGTCGGTCTGATCATTCTGATCGGCCTGATTAAGCTGATGGAAATCATCATGACCAGCGGCAAGGGCAAGAAGAAAGCCGAAGCGCCCGCTCCCGCCGCCGCTCCCGCCCCTGTGGCGGAAGAGGTCGTCGAGGAGACGGACGACGACGAGCTGATTGCCGTCATCGCCGCCGCCGTTGCGGCCGCGATGGAACAGGCGGGCGAGGAGAATACGACGGGCTTCGTCGTGCGCTCCATCCGCCGCATCAACAATGCGCCCGCGTGGAACCGCGCCGGACGTGAGGAGCAGGTTTACAGCCGCATGTAATCGGCAAACCGCTTCAGTACAGACATTCGATTTTGCGAGGAGGATCTCCATTATGCGTAATTTTGTCATCACTGTGAACGGCACGAGCTATGAGGTTGCCGTTGAGGAAGTTGAAGCCGGCGCTGCTCCTGTGGCCGCCGCTCCCGTTGCCGCGCCGAAGGCTGCCCCCAAGGCCGCGCCGAAGGCTGCCGCCCCGAAGGCCGTCGCCGGTGAAAAGGTGACCGCGCCGATGCCGGGCAACCTGGTGGATGTGAAGGTTAAGGCTGGCGACAGCGTGAAGAAGGGCGATGTGCTGGTTGTGCTCGAGGCCATGAAGATGGAGAACGAGATCATGGCGCCGCATGACGCGAAGGTGGCGCAGGTTCTGGCCAACAAGGGCGCTACGGTCAACACCGGCGACGTGCTGGTCGTGCTCGAGTAAACTGCAAAGGGGTTAAGCGCTGTGAAAAAAATTCTGAGTGTGATCCTCGGATTGGCGCTGTGCTGCATGCTTGCGGCG
>CAKTXH010000059.1 GCA_934630975.1 uncultured Clostridia bacterium
TAATCGGCATACGCCTGATACAGCTCGATGGTGGTGAATTCCGGGTTGTGGCGCGTGTCCATGCCCTCGTTGCGGAAGATGCGGCCCACTTCGTACACCTTGTCAAACCCGCCAACGATCAGACGCTTGAGGTACAGCTCGGTCTCGATGCGCAGATACATCGGGATATCCAGCGCGTTGTGATGGGTCACGAACGAGCGGGAGTTCGCGCCGATTTCGATGGTCTGGAGCACCGGGGTATCGACCTCGAGGAAGCCCTTCGCATCCAGGAACTCGCGCAGGGCCTTGAGAATCTGGCTGCGCTTGATGAAGGTATCCTTCACCTGCGGGTTGACGATGGTATCCACATAGCGCTGGCGGTAGCGCATATCCTGATCGCGCAGGCCGTTCCACTTTTCCGGCAGCACGCGCAGGGATTTGCTCAGCAGCGTCAGGGAGTTGGCGTGCACGGAGACTTCGCCGGTCTTGGTGCGGAACACAACGCCCTCGATGCCCAGAATGTCGCCGATATCCATCGTTTTGAAATCGGCATAGACGTCTTCGCCCACGTCCTCGCGGCGCACATACGCCTGAATCTGGCCTTCGCCGTCCATCATGTGAACGAAGGACGCCTTGCCCATGATTCGGCGGCTCATCATGCGGCCCGCAATGCGGACGGTTTTGCCCTCCAGCGCGTCGAAGTTGTCGAGCACCTCGACGGAGGTATGGGTGCGGTCAAAGCGGGTGATGGTATAGGGATCGCGTCCCTCTTCGCAGTATTTCGCCAGCTTGGCGCGGCGAATCTGCTCCTGCTCGCTGTACTGCGGCTTTTCAAATTCTTCTGCCACGATGGATTCCTCTTTCTGTCTACGTCTTACGGGGCGGCACAGCCGACGGACGGCTTCCGCATTTTCGCAAAGGGCGATTCTCCCCGCCGGGGCGAATCGCTTTCGATCTCTCTTTGGTTTTACAGGGCGATCTCGATCACCTTGATGCGCATCGCGCCGCCCGGGGTCTGCGCGGTCACCGTCTCGCCGACGTGCGCGCCGATGAGCGCCGCGCCGACCGGGGACTCGTTGGAGAGCTTGCCGTTGGCCGGGTCGGATTCGGACGTGCCGACGATGGTGTAGGTCTCCTCCTCGTCGGGATCATCCTCGTACACGATGGTCACACGCGTGCCGAAGCCGACCGTGTCCGTGCTGATCTTGCTCTCGTCCACGACGACGGCGTTCTCGATCATCGCTTTCAGCTCGGCAATGCGCTGCTCGAGCACGGCCTGATCGTTCTTCGCCGCGTCATACTCGGCGTTTTCGCTCAAGTCGCCGTAGGAGATAGCCACTTTGAGCTGCTCGGCGACCTTCATTTTTTCAGTAGTCTCTTTGTATTCAAGCTCTTCCTTCATGCGCTGAAGGCCTTCGCGGGTAACGACCACATGCTTGGTGTCAGACATCGTTCATCTCTCCTTTTCCTTGCGCGCGCTGCTGCGCGGCAAAACGAGCGCCCGGAGAAGCTTTCTTTCCGGGCATACTGCGATATTCTATGATTATACTCTCCGCTTCTCCGTTTGTCAATCGACACCCGCGCGGAAAATGCAGGCGGTTACAGGCAAAACGCCTCCGGGCAGGGCAGCTTCACCACCCATTTGGTCAGCGTCTCGGCCTGCCCGGGCACGGTCTGCCCGCCGACGCGGTGCGCTTCGCCCGGATAAATGGCAACAAACCGCCCTTTTTCCAGCCGCACTGTGTCCGCCCGACCGCCGCCGACGAGCTTCATCCCGTCGCCGCCATTTGGCAGCGGCGCGCCGGGCTGCAAGGCGCTCATCGGCGCAAGGTCGATGGTTTCCGCGCCGTCCAGCCCGACCATCAGGTCGATGGTGTGAAAATGCACTTCGTACTGCCGTTTTTCCTCCGGCTTCGTCTCGTATTGCTTGTGCCGCACTTCGAAGGGCAGCCCGTCCGTGTCGCCCGACCGATAGCGCGCTTCAAGTTCTTTCGCATACGGAATGATTCCTTCGTACAGCCCAATCCGTTCCATCGAATCTGTAATCATGGCGCTTCCTCCCGCTTAAAACTGCTTTTCGCAAAGGATTTCCCCGCTTTCCCGGTCGATCAGCGCGACGGACACGCCCTCCGGCACATCCCCGCCGACCTCTTCCTCCACCTTGCCCGCCGCGCGGTCGATGCGCACGCGGTAGCTCTGTCCGCTTTGCGCCGCCTCGTCCAGCTCCTCCAGCGGGAACAGGCTGTTCGACCACTTGGCGAACATGTCCGCCTCGAAAACGTGCTCCCTCGCGATGTTCTGCATCAGCGTCATCAGCTTTTCGCTGTCAAACAGCGCGTTTCCTGCGCTGACCGTGATTTCGCAGGCAAAATCGTCGTCGTGCAGCAGCATCAGCGCATTTTCAAGTTCGCTCTGGTTTTGGAAATCCGCGAGCTTCTTTTCCCGGTAGGCCGCCGCGTCGTCCGCCCATGCCGCGTAGGCCGCTTCCCCGCGCCGGTCGGCAACGTCGTAGTGTTCCGCGATATACGCGCCCAGATAATCGGAAACCTTGCGCGCGCCGGAGGGATTGAGGTGCTGGTTGCCGTCGAAGCAGTCCGTCGCGTAGTCCGTCACCTGATCCATACTCACGAAGTCGATATAGTCCACATCGCAGCTTTCCGCAATCAGGCGAACCGCGTTCGCGTCCATCTGCTGCTGCTCCGTGGCCGGGTAGGGCAGGTGCACCAGCAGCACGTCAATGCCCCGCGCCCTGCAATCCATGATGATTTCCCGCAAGTAGATGAACCCGATCTGCCAGCTCTCTTCCGTCGCCATATCTTCGTCGATCAGGTCGTAATCCTGCGCGTCCATCACGCCGATGACGCTTTTAGCGCCCTTCTCTTTGTTGTAAATCGGGTGAATATCCTCGTCCGTCAGCTCGCTCCATCGCGCGTGGTACTTGCCCAGTGTGAACAGGTATTCCCATTTCATGTCCACGTAGGCCACGCCGTCATCGTCCACCACGTTCGGGTCGTCCATCAGGTCGTCCATCGTCCGAATTTTCGTCTTCGTCAGCGGATAGCAGTCAAACGCCGTGTGCACGTCGCTGCTGCTGCCGGAGAGCTTGTAGCTCTTGCTCGCGCCCTGCACATCCAGCACAACCAGCTTCGGCCTGGCGTAATCCAGCGCGTTTTGCAGCGACCAGTAGGTGATGGGCATCGTGCTGCCGTAGTTGGCGATGTTGTAGCCCGCAATGCCGTATTTTTCCCAAAGCTCCATCGGGAAAACGCCCGTGCTCATCACGCTGTCGCCCATGAACAGCACATCGTACTCCCCCGCGCGGCTCAAAAACGGCTGCATTTTCTCCCGGCTTTCCTTGCGCTCAACCAGCCTGCTCACGCCCGCGACCACGCCCAGCAGCAGCGCGCAAAATACCGCGATTTTGATAATCTTCTTTCCCATACGCTTTCCTGATTCCCAGATTGTGAAAGGTGCAGGGAACTCAGTTCCCTGCTTGGGTTTGGGGCAAAGCCCCAGCTAAACCCAGACCCCTTAAAAATTGAAATAGATGAAGCTCGCTTCGCTGAAGCCGCTTCCCCAAACGCCCAGCAGTAAAACCGCCGCCGTGCCGCCGATCATCACCGCCCAGCGAATCGGCAGGGCGCGCGCGGCCAGCCAGCCGCGAACGTCCTTCCCGCTTTCGCCCAGCAACGAAACGACCAGCAGCAGCAACACGCCGAGCGCCAGAATCCGCGCATCCAGCGGCGAAACGCCGAGGTTCGCCAGACTGACCTGCGCCACCTGCGGCATGGCGAAAACGCTGTCCATCATCCGCGCCGCGTCGCCCGCCGTCGCGCAGCGGTCAAAGAACCAGCCGATGTTCACAATGATAAACGTCCGCAGCACGCGGAACGCGTGGAAGCCCCGCGAGCCTGTCAGCCGCGGATGGCGCTCGTTCATCTGCTTGCAGATTGGCTCGAGCAGCGCCGCCGCCGCCAGCACCACGCCGTTGTATAAGCCCCAGAGGATGTAGTTGCTCGTCGCCCCGTGCCATACGCCGACCAGCGCAAACACGAGGATGTTGCCCAGCGCTGCCGGAAGCGCGCGCGCAAACGCCGCGCCGAACCGCCCCTTCGCCGCCTTGGACAGACGCGAAACCGGCCTGCTCAGCGCAAAGGGATAAAAGACGTAATCCCGCATCCACGCGCCGAGGCTGATGTGCCACCTGCGCCAGAAATCGCCCAGCGAAACCGCGAAATACGGCCGCTTGAAATTCTCCGCCAGACGGATACCGAACAATTCCGCGATGCCCGCGACCAGATCAATACCGCCGGAAAAATCGCAGTATTGCTGCACGGAGTACGCCAAAACGCCGATGACGGCCATCGCGCCGCCCCATGTGCCCGCAGGCGCGTCAAACACGGCGCTGACCATCGGCAGGGCGCGGTCAGCAATGACCATCTTTTTGAATAAACCCCAGAGCATCAGCAGAAACGCGCGCGGCAGATCGACGCGCCCGCCGTTTTCAAGCTGCTTTTCCAATTGATCATACCGCCCGATCGGGCCTTGGATCACCTGCGGAAAGAACGAAACGAACAGCGCGAACCGCGCGGGGTTCTTCTGCGGCGCATACTTGCCGTTGTATACATCCAGCAGATACCCAGTCGATTGGAACGTGTAAAAGCTGATGCCCAGCGGCAGCAGCAGCCCCAGCGGCGACGCGCCGAACCAGCCGCGCACGTCGTCCGTGTATTTGAGCACGGCCAGCAGACCGAAATTCAGCAGCAGCGCTGCCAACAGCAACGCGCGCTGCCGGCTCTTCGTCGCGGCCTTGATCGCTTTTTTCTGCTCTTTATCCGCCGCCTTGAGCTTGGCCTTGCCGCTTTCGCCGATTTTGGCGATGAGCAGCGCGGCCAGCCATGTCGTGAGCGTCGTAACCAGCAGAAACGGCAGCCCCGCAAGGCTGCGCGACGCGTAAAAACCGTAACTGGCCAGCAGCAAAATCACCCAGCGGATTTTCGCCGGGCAGAGATGATAGACCGCCGCGCAGGCAAAGCCGTAGGCGGCCAGCATAAATAGGGTCATTTTTCTCTCTCCGTCAGCAGCTTTTCCAGCGCCTTCGCCGATTCCCTCGGCGGCAGGCGGTTGTCAAACGTCAGGTGCGCCGCCGCTTCATATAGATGCTCCCGCTGGGCGTACAGCGTGCGCATGCGTTCCGCTTTGTCGCCCGCGAGATTGGGCCGCGTATCCTGCCGAACGTCGGCGATCATGTCTTCCAGCGGGCGGCAGAGCCAGACCACCACGCCCTTTTCGCGCATCATGCGGATGTTCTCCTCCCGCGTGACGATGCCGCCGCCGGTCGCAATCACGCAGTTTGGCCGCGTCAGCGCGCGCGCAAGCGCCGCCGTTTCGTGAACGCGGAAACCCGCGTCGCCCTCCTCGGCAAAGATTTCGGGGATGGATTTGCCCGCCGCGCGCGCGATCTCCCCGTCCAGGTCGATCAGCGGCACGCCCATCCGCTCGGCCAGCAGCCGCCCCACCGTGCTCTTCCCGCACCCCATCATGCCGATGAGCAGAACCGGCTTACGCATACGCATCCTCCCGCGCCGCCTGATACACGCCCAGCAGGCGGCAGTTTTCGCAGTCGCCCTGAAGCGAACCCATCAGCACGCCGAGGTTGCTCTCGCGCAGGTTGCCCGTCAAGTCGACATAGAAGCAGTATTCCCAGTTGGAGTTATGCAGCGGGCGGGATTCGATGTGCGTCATGTTCATCCCCATCGCCACAAAGCTGGAAAGCGCGCGCATCAGCGTGCCCCGCTCGTGGCGCAGGGTGAAGGTGACGGTCGCCTTATCCGGAATGCCGATGGGCGTGGGCGACGCGCTGACGACGACGAACCGCGTGTGGTTGCCGTTAAAGGTGTGGATGTCCGGCGCGAGAATCTCGAGGCCGTAGTGTTTGGCCGCCAGCCGCGACGCGATGGCCGCATACTGCTTGTCGCCCATTTCGGCGACGTGGCGCGCGGCGATGGCCGTGTTGAAATACGGCGTGGTGACCCAATCCGGGTGCTCGCCGAGGAATTTGGGGCACTGGGCAAAGCCCTGCTCGTGGCTGAACACCTGCGTGATATCCGAAAGCTTCGCGCCCGGCACGCCCAGCAGGCAGTGCTCCACCCGCACAAGCTGCTCGCCGACGATGTGGCAGGCGTATTTGCCCAGCAGATCGTATACGTCGTTGATCGAGCCGGAAGAGGAATTTTCCACCGGCACCACGCCGTAACGCGCCTTGCCGTCCGCGACGGCGGCGAAGACCTCTTCAAACGTCTTGAAATTCACGCGCTCGCAGTCCTCGCCGAAGAAGCCGACCACCGCGCACTCGCTGTACGCGCCCGGCACGCCGCTGTACGCAATCAGCTTCGTCTCCGTCTGCTCTTCCAGATAGCGGCGCTGCTCCTCGCGGGAAAGGCGCATGATCTCCGTGAACAGCGCCATCACGCTCTGCGTAAGCGCCGGGTCGCTCACCTGCTGCGCGCGGGATTTGAGCACCGCCTCCTCCCTCGCCGCGTTCAGAATATCCATATAGTGCGCCTGTTTGTACAGCGCCACGTCGCGGCAGACGCCCATGCGCCGCTCAAACAGCCGCACGATCTGCGCGTCGATTTCGTCGATTTCTTTCCGGCAGTTTTCCAAGTCTCTCATGTGTGAACTCCTTCCGTCTGCCTTCGGCAGCCACCTCCCTCGAAGAGGGAGGCTTTATTTTCCTGCTGTCGTTGCTTATACCCAAAGCCTCCCTCCTTGAGGGAGGTGCTGAGCGAAGCGAAGCGGAAGGAGTTATCCTCCCAGCGCCCGCTGCGCCGCGTCGTCCATTTCAAGCTCGCAGAGCGCAATCGCCAAAATGCTTTCCATGACCACCACCGCGCGCGGCACGATGCACGGATCATGCCGCCCGGCAATCTCCAAAACCGTATTCTCGCGCCTGGCCACGTCAATCGTCCGCTGCGGCTGCGCGATGGACGGCGTGGGCTTGACCGCCGCGCGGAAGATCACCGGCATGCCGTTGGTGATGCCGCCCGTCACGCCGCCGTTGTGGTTGCTTTCGCAGACCACCGCGTCCCCGTCCATGCGCATCGCGTCGTTCGCCGCGCTGGCGCGCATGCCTGCCAGCGCCATACCGTCGCCAAACTCAACCGCCTTCACCGCCGGCACGGAGAACGCCAACTGACTGACCACGCTTTCCACCGAGCCGAAGAACGGCGACCCGACGCCTGCGCGCACGCCGACCGCCGCGCACTCGATCACGCCGCCCACGCTGTCTTTCTCCGCGCGCGCGGCGGCCACCGCCTCGCGCATCGCCGCCTCCTTCTCGGGGCAAAGCAGCGGAAAACGGCTCTCCGTCAGCTTGCAGAGCGTCCACGCGTCCACGTTTACCGGGTCGAACCGCTCGTCCGCCGCATCCGCAATGGCGGCGATGTGCGCGCCGATGGTCACGCCCTTTTCTTGCAGCAGCAGCCGCGCCACGCTGCCCGCGAACACCAGCGGCGCGGTCAGCCTGCCGGAAAAATGCCCGCCGCCGCGCGGGTCGTTCATGCCGTTATACTTGACGTAGCCCGCGTAATCCGCATGGCCGGGGCGCATGCTCGCCGCGATGTTTTTGTAATCGCCCGAGCGCGTGTTCGTGTTCTCGATCACCGCGCAGAGCGGCGCGCCCGTCGCCCGCCCGTTCAGCACGCCGGAGAGGATGCGCACCGCGTCGGCCTCTTTCCGCGCCGTTGCGGTCGGGTCGTTGCCCGGCGCGCGCCGCGCCATCTGCCGGGCGATATAATCCTCGTCGATTCGCGCGCCCGCGGGCAGGCCGTCGATCACCACGCCGATGGCCGGGCCGTGGGATTCGCCGAAAATCGTCAGCTTGAAGTGTTCGCCGAAGTTCGCCCTCATCGCGCCAGACCTCCCAAATGTTCAAATTCCTGCCAGAACGCCGGGGCAGATTTCGCCGTCGCCTCCGCGTCCGTCACCGTCAGTTTGCCGTCGGCGACGGCGCTTGCGATGGTCATCGCCATCACGATGCGGTGGTCGTTGCAGCCCTCGACAGTCGCCGCATGCAGCGGCTTTCCGCCGCGGATGATCAGCCCGTCCGGCAGTTCGGTCACATCCGCGCCCGCCGCCGTCAGCGCCGCCGCCATCGCGCTGAGCCGATCGCTCTCCTTGATGCGCAGGCGCGCCGCGCCGGTGATGCGGCTTTCGCCCTCCGCCGCCGCCATCGCCACCGCCAGAATCGGCACAAGGTCGGGCACCTGCGCGCAATCCACGTGCAGGCCGTGCAGCCGCGACGCGCGGGAGACGAGCGCATCCCCTTCCCAGCGGATATCCGCGCCCATGTCGCGCAGAATCTCGACGATGGCGCGGTCGCCCTGCGCGCTGCGCGGTTCAAGCCCCGTCAGGCGGATTTCTCCGCGCCCGATTGCGCCCGCCGTCAGATAAAACGCCGCGTGGCTCCAATCGCCCTCGATATGCAGGCAGTCGGGCGAAACGATCTTCTGCCCGCCGGGGATGAGCAGCGTCTGCCCGCCGTCCCGCCATTCGCTGACCACGCCGAAATCGCTTTGCACCCGGCGCGTCAATTCCACATACGCTCGGGATTCCAGCGGCGTGGTAACGGCGATTTCGCTGTCGCCCGCCAGCCTCGGCAGGGCGAGCAGCAGCCCGGTGATAAACTGGCTGCTCACGTCGCCGGGCAGCTCGAACCGCCCGCTTTGCAGCGCGCCCTCCACCGTCAGCGCGTCGCCTTCCTGCTTCCAGGAAACGCCCAGCGGCTCAAACAGGTTTTGATAGACCGTCAGCGGCCTTTGCATCAGCCGCCCGTGGCCGACAAAGCGCACCGGCCCGCGCCCGTCGAGCGCCAGCGGGATGAAAAAGCGCAGCGTCGAGCCGGATTCGCCGCAATCCAGTTCGCGCAGCGGGCGCGTTTCGCCCTCGCCGCCCCAGATTTCCGCGCGGACGAAGCCCTCGGTTTCGCTTCCCGCAATCGCCGCGCCGCGCGTCAGCCCGAGCGCCTGCGCGCAGGCCAGCGTCGCGCTGATATCCCTGGAGAGCTGCAACGGCTCGAGCAGCGTTTTCCCCTGCGCCATCGCGGCCATCATCACCGCGCGATGCGACGCAGACTTGCTGGGCAGAACCCGAAGCTCCCCATGCAGGCATCCCGGCGTAACCGTTTTATTCATCCATCATCATTCCTTTATTCGGGAGGTGCAGGAACCTCAGGTTCCTGCCGGAGTTTGAGACGGAGCCTCAACGTTTTCCCCTTACAGCATCTCGGCTAATTGATTGCTTTCAATCACCACGCCCGTGCATGCGCCGATCTCCGTCAGGATCACGCAGCGCACGCCGCTGCCCTCGGCCTTCTTATCCAGCGCCATCGTCGCGGCCAGCCGCTCCCGCGTCAGGCTCGCGTCGCGCTCAGTCGGCAGGTCGTAGGCTTTGAGCACCCGCTCGATGCGCGCGCCCGTCCCCGCCGGGGTCATGCCCAGCGTCTCGCCCCACTTTGCCGCGGCGACCATGCCGATGCAGACGGCCTCGCCGTGCAGCAGCACGCCGTAACCCATCGTGTTTTCCAGCGCGTGCGCCAGCGTGTGCCCGAAGTTGAGCTGCATGCGGACGCCGTGGTCGTGCGGGTCTTCGTGCACATAGCGCGCTTTGATGGCGCAGCACCGCGCGACGATTTCATCCAGCTTGGGCATCAGCGCCGCGCGCGAACCGAGCCGCTCGATGGTTTCAAACAGCGCCCTGTCCGCGATGCAGCCGTACTTGATCACCTCGCCCAGCCCCGCGCCGACCTGCCGCGCGTCCAGCGTTTGCAGCGTGTCGCAGTCGATGAGCACCAGCTCCGGCTGATAGAACGCGCCGAGCAGGTTCTTGCCGCGCGGGTGGTTGACCGCCACCTTGCCGCCGACGGAGGAATCCACCTGCGCCAGAAGGGTTGTCGGCGCCTGGATGAACCGCGCCCCGCGCAGATACGTGCAGGCCGCGTAACCCGTGATATCGCCGACCACGCCGCCGCCCAGCGCAATCACAAAATCCTTGCGCGTGATATGCGCGTCAATCAGCGCGTCATAGATACGTTCAAGCTGCGCCATGCACTTGGTCGTTTCGCCCGCGGGCAGAACGAACGCATGCGTCTGCGCCCCGGCCTTTTCAAGCTGTTCTTTCAGCGTATCCAGATACAGCGGCGCAACGTTTTCATCCGTCACGATCATCGCCCGATGGCCGCGGCACATTTCCAGCAGCCCCGCGGCGTTTTTCAGCAGTCCGTGGCCGATGTGGATGTCGTAGGTGCTCGCCTGTTCCGGCGCTTCGACTTTTACGATAGGCATAGTAATCTCGCTTTCACCCTTCCACCGCTCACGCGGTCCCCCTCCCCTTGAAAGGGGAGGTCTGGGGTTTTCTACACACTTTGAGGATTTGGAACAAAGCCCCTCCTGAAACCTCCCCTTACTAAGGGGAGGGGGACCATCCGCAGATGGTGGAAGGGTGATTTCACTTAAACAGCGGCTTCTGGCTCGCGTCCAGCCCGCGCAGCGTGTCGAATTTCTTCTTGCGGTCGCTGGAAACCGTCAGCCGTTCGAGCAGCGCCGCGCGGTCGTCGCCGTGCAGCAGCGCGCTGTATTCCGACAGCCGCGCCACCAGCTCGTCCGTCAATCCCGCCAGCGTCTCCTTGTTCGCCCAAAACAGCTCGCACCAGAGCTTCGGATCGAGCGCCGCCACGCGCGTCGCGCCGCGGAACGAGCCGCCCTCAAAGCCGTAGCTGTCAAACAGCAAATGCTGGTCGCAGAGCGCCAGCGCCATCACGTGCATCAACTGACTGGTGTAGGCGATGCGCTCGTCGTGCGCCGCCGGGTCGGAAAAGACCACGTCCGCGCAACCCATGAACGTGACCAGCTGCTCCATCAGATGGATGCTCTCCTGCGGCACGCCCGCATCCGGCGTGAGGATGTAATGCGCCCCGCGGAACAGATCCGCCGTCGCATGCGCAAAGCCGCCGCGTTCGCGCCCCGCCATCGGGTGGCCGCCCAGATAGATGAACTGCCGATTCTGCACCTCGCCGACGGCCTCGAACAGCGGGCGCTTCACGCCGCAAACGTCCGTCAGCAGCGTGCCCGGCTTGATGCGCCCGGCCTGCGCGCGCACGAAATCCGCCGCCGCTTCCGGGTGCAGGCAGATGACGACGATATCCATCTCCTCGATGGGCGCGTCGTCGGCGTTCGGCCATGCCGCGCGGACGACGTTCCGCCCAAGCGCTTCGAGCCGCGTCGGCTCGTCGCCATCGACGGCGTAACGCTCCAGCTCAGGATAGCCCTCCAGCGCCATCGCCATGCTGCCGCCGATCAGACCCAGACCGATAAACATGATTTTCATAACGTTCAGCCTTTCCGTTTACAGGGTGCGCTCCACAATCGGCGCAAGCGCGCTGATCTTGCCGACCAGCTGCGCGTATTGATCCGGCGTGAGGCTCTGCGCGCCGTCGCAGAGCGCCTTGGGCGGGTTGTTGTGCACCTCGATGATCAGCCCGTCCGCACCCGCCGCAATCGCCGCCAGCGACATGCGCTCGACCATCCAGTTCAGGCCGGTCGCGTGGGAGGGATCGACGATCACCGGCAGATGGCTGAGCCGCTTGACCGCCTGCACCGCCGAGAGGTCGAGCGTGTTGCGGGTGTACGTCTCGAACGTGCGGATGCCGCGCTCGCAGAGGATGACGTTCGGGTTGCCCGCCGCCATGATGTATTCCGCGCTCATCAGCCATTCGCTGATCGTCGCGGACAGGCCGCGCTTGAGCAGAATCGGCTTGCGGGTCTGCCCCAGCTCGGTCAGCAGGTCGAAGTTCTGCATGTTGCGCGCGCCGACCTGAATCACGTCCACGCGGCGGTCGAATTCCTCCACCAGCTTCGGGCTCATGATTTCCGTGCAGATCGGCATGCCTGTCACCTCTCTGGCCTGTTCGAGCAGCGCAAGCCCTTCGAGCTTCAAGCCTTGAAACGCGTAGGGCGAGGTGCGCGGCTTATACGCGCCGCCGCGCAGGATGTTCGCGCCGCTGGCGCGCACCTTGAGCGCCGTGTCGGTAATCTGGTCGTAATTTTCCACCGAGCACGGGCCGGCGAACAGTGCCAGCTTGCGCCCGCCGACCTTCACGCCGCTGCAATCAATCACGCTGTCCGTCGGGTGGAATTTGCGGTTCGCCTTTTTGAACGGCTCGGAAACCGGCATCACGCGCTCGACGCCCGGCTGAATCAAAAAGTCATGCGGATCGAGCTTGGCCACGTCGCCCAGCACGCCCAGCACCGTGCAATCCACGCCCGCGTTGCGCTGCACCTGCATCCCCTGACGTCTCAAATCCTGGCAAAGGCTGCCGATCTGCTCCTCGGTGGCCTGCGGTTTCATGATGATAATCATACTGTTTTTCCTCGCTTTCTGTTCGGCGCGGCCTCAAGCCGCCGACGGAGGCCGTTCGGATAGAAAAAGACCCCCGCCATGGTGTGGCAGGGGCCTGAAAATGGTTTCACCCCGGCGAAGGGAAACACCCACGCCTTCTCATGCGCGCACGACAGCAAGACTATGACCCAAGCTGGTATAGCCGCTAAATCGCACGAAAGAGAAGCTCGTCATGGTCAGTTTCCTCCGATAAGTTTGATGTGAGTATACCATAACATCGGATGCTTTGCAAGAACCTTGCGCGGATTTCATGGATAAAATGTCAAAATGGAGCTGATTTCATCAAATTTTGCGCAGCAGCTTCTTCGCGTCCTCGCGGGCGGCCATCGCCAGCAGGTGCTCCCGCCCGGTGAACACATAATCGCCGCCCGGCAGGGGCTTAAGCGCGCCGCTTTCCTTCACGCCCAGGATGTTGATGTGGTATTTGTTGCGCACATCGACCTCGCGGATGCTGTGGCCGACCCAGTTCTCCAGCGGCGCGATTTCATAGATGGAGTATTCGTCCGTCAGCTCGATGTAGTCAAACACGTTCTGCGCGCTCAGGCGGGTGGCCAGCCGTTCGGCGCTGTCGCGCTCGGGATAGACCACCTCGTCCGCGCCGTTGCGCAGCAGCAGCTTGGCGTGAACATCCCGCGCGGCCTTGGCGACCACGCGCGCCGCGCCCATCTCCTTGAGCGTGGAGGTGATCAGCAGGCTGCTGGCGAAATCCGACCCGATGCAGACAAAGCAGATATCGAAATTCTTCACGCCGAGCGCGCGCAGCGCGTTCTCGTCGGTGCAATCGGCAATCTGCGCGCTGGTCACTTCGTCGGCCAGCGCCGTGACGGCCGCCTCGTCCCGATCGACGATCATCACCTCGTTTTTGAGGCTCATAAATTTGCGGCACAGGTGGCGGCCAAAGCGCCCCAAGCCGATGATAAGAATGGATTTCATGTTTTCACCCCACCAAAATCTTGTCCGTCGGATACTGCACCGGCGCGGGCGGCTTTCTGCGCGTGAGCAGAATCATGAACGTCATGCTGCCCAGCCTGCCCGCGTACATCAGCAGGATCAGCAGAACCCGCGACGCGGTATTCAGCTGGCGCGTGATGCCCGCCGTCAGCCCAACGGTGTCAATCGCCGAAAACACCTCGATGAGCACCTGCTGGAGCGTGAATTCCGGCTGCATGGCGCAAATCGCCAGCGTCGCCAGCGCGCCCAGCGTCAGATACACCACGACAATGGAGCAGGCGCGGCGCAGCAGGTCGTTCTCGATCCGCCTGCCGAAGATGTGCACGTCCTCTTCGCCCTTGAGGATGGAAACCGCCGTCAGCACGACGAGCAACAGCGTCGTCGCCTTCGCGCCGCCCGCCGTCGAGCCGGAGTTGCCGCCGGTCAGCATCAGCAGCAGCGTCAGCATGCCGCCCGCCGGGCTGAGCTCGCCCGTCGGCACAGTATCAAACCCCGCGGTGCGCGGCGTAACGGCGGAAAACAGGCTCGCCCAAACGCGCGTGCCCGTCGGCATGCCCGCCATGGCCGCGTTCTTCTCCGTGATAAAGAACAGCGCGGCGGGAACGAGCACCAGAAACGCCGTCATCGCGAGCACGACCCGCGTGTGCAGGCGCAGTTTTTTCCAGCACAGGCGGTTTTTGATCAGATCCTGCCAGACCGGGAAGCCTAGCCCCGCGACCAGAATCAGCGTCATCACCGTCAGGTTGATCAACGGGTCGCCCGCGAAGCGCTCCAGCGAGGAAAACGGCCCGCTGACCGGCCCCATCAGGTCAAAGCCCGCGTTGCAGAACGCGGATATCGCGTGGAACACGCTGTACCAAAGCCCCTTCGC
>CAKTXH010000060.1 GCA_934630975.1 uncultured Clostridia bacterium
CACTCCAACCGCAAGAGCAACCGCGTTTGGCTGCCGAACACCCAGCGCGTTCGCGTGACCGTTGGCGGCACTGTTCGCCACATGAACGTGTGCACCCGTTGCCTGCGCAGCGGCAAAGTGGAGCGCGCGCTGTAATTGTCCCCGCGCATCCCGTACTGTTAAAGCGCAAATTGCGCCCCATCAAGCGATGGGGCGTTTTTTTATGTTTATTCCTTCTTCTGCCCTGTCATCCATCGCAGCAGCGCCCGCAGAAATCTCGGCGGCTTGATGCAGACCATTTTGACGCTCATGCTCTTCCTCCCTCTAGCGCAGCAGCAGCAGCCCCGCCGCCGCCAGCGCCACGCCCAGCGCAATCAGAAAAAACTCCATCGGCAGGCACAGAAACACAATCAGCACCCCCGAAAGCACAAGGAGGACGCCCACGCCCTGCCTGACCCTGCCGCACACGCGCATCCCCCTCCTGCCCTTATCCTATGCGGCGCGCCCGGCGAAATGACCATTCTTTCGTTTTATCGGCCCACGCCCATCGCCAGCGCGATCAGCCCGACGATCACCGAGCCGCCGATGCCGTAAACCAGCACAGGCCCGGCCAGCGTGAACATCTTCGCGCCCACGCCCATCACCAGCCCTTCGCGGCGGTATTCCATCGCGGGGGAAACCACGCTGTTGGCAAAGCCGGTGATCGGCACGATGCTGCCCGCGCCCGCGTATTTGCCGATTTTGTCGTATACGCCCAGCCCCGTCAGCAGCGAGGAAAGGAAAATCAGGCAGATGCTCGTCGCGGTCGAGGCGCTCTGCGTCCCCCATTTCAGCCCGTATGAAAAGACGTCGTTGATGAGCTGCCCCAATACGCAGATCACCCCGCCGACCCAATACGCGCGGAAAATGCCCTTCGCCATGTCGCTCTTGGGCGAAAGCCGCTCCACCAGCTTTTGATATGCCTGCGCGCGCTTACTCTGCACCCTGCTCACCTCGCTCGTGCCGAATGTGCAGCCCGTCCGGCGGTCTGCGGACGCGGCTCTCCCGCGAGCCGGGGCGTGCCACCGCCTCCAGCGCATAGGGAATCAGGTTGTGCCTGTTTTCGCTTTTTTCCATATTCATACCTCCGTTTCTCCTTTTGAACCTATTTTGAGCAAAAACGGCGCGCTTATTCGGCCGCGGCCAGACGAGAAACGAGGACATAAAAAAAATTGTAAAAGTACCTTGCTTTTTTCAGAATGACGTGCTATAATAATTTCTGCTGATTATTGAATACACCTGAGGAGGTGAATTCCTTTGCCGAACATTAAGTCTGCTATCAAGCGCGTCAGCGTGATTGAGCACAAGACCCTCCGCAACAAGATGGTCAAGTCTGCTACCAAGACCGCGATCAAGAAGTTTGACGCCGCCACGGCCACCAAGACCGCGACCGCTGAAATGCTGAGCTCCGCCTCTTCTGCTGTCGATAAGGCCGCTGCTAAGGGCGTTATCTCTAAGAATGCTGCGAACCGTGAAAAGGCGCGCATGGCCCGCGAGCTGGCCAAGGCCGAGTAAGTTTTATCTCAGTCTTTCTTCCCTCCCATTCGGGAGGGTTTTTTGTTGCCCTTTTTTGAAAAAAGCTGTCAAGCTTAAATCGGATATTTCAAGGAACAATAGCATAAGCATTTCTGAATATGGGGCTTTGCCCCATCGCCCCACCAAAGGGCTTTCCGATCGCCCTTTGGAAACCTTCGGGCAAAAATACTTATTTTTGAAATATCAGATTTATCGGCTTAACAGCTTCTTAATTCTTTCTCTGATTGCGAAGCAATCAGAATCCGGGAGGTGAAGGAACCTCAGGTTCCTTCCGGGGTTTGGGGCAGAGCCCCATCGTCTTTTTCTTTTTACGAGAACATTTTTTCCAGCTCTTCGTATTTTTCGTGCGTGATCAACGCGTCCTGCGTCGTGCCGACCAGATGCACCACATACGTCCAGCGGCCGTAAGGCGTGATGTTGTCAATCACATTCAGGTTGATGATGTAGGATTTGTGGCAGCGGAAGAAAATCTTCGGGTCGAGCCGCGCTTCCACGTCGCCCAGCGCCTCACTGGTTTCAAAGCGCCGCCCCTCCGTGGCATACAGCACGGTCGAGCGGTTTTCGCGCTGCACCAGCAGAATATCCGACTGGTTGATGAAGTTCACGCCCTCCTTGTGGTGCAGCATGATGCGCCCGCTGCTCGCGCCCTTGGCCGGAATCGCCTTGAGGTGCTCCTCCAGCTTTTCGGCCTGCTCGCTCTGCGGCTGCGCGCGCCCGCCGATCACCTGACGGATGCGCTCGAGCGTCTTCATCACGCGCTCCACCTTGAACGGCTTGACCATGTAGTCAAACGCGTAAACCTCGAACGCCTGCGCCATATAGTCGTCGTGCGCCGTGGCAAAGACGAGAATCGTGCGCGGGTCGGTATCCTGAATGGCTTTCGCGCACTCCAGCCCCGTCATGCCCGGCATTTCCACATCCAGAAAGCAGACCTGCGGCTTATACTGCTCCACCAGCTTGAGCAGATCCGGCCCGTTGTCCGCCTCGCCGCAGAGCGTGAAACCGCCCGCCTTTTCGATCATCTTGCGCATGATCATGCGCATGCCCGGTTCGTCGTCCGCAATGACGACGCGAATCTCCTCGTTGCTCACGCTCTTCTTCCCCGCTTCATCCTTCTGAGCGCCGCGCGTTCGCTTGGCCGCGTCAGCACTTCGCTCATGATCACGCCGCGCAGCACATCGCGCTCAAACGCCGCGCGCCGCGTGTCCGTTTCCATTGGCTCGTCTTCGTCGTCAAGCGAAGGCCGTTTCGGCGCAGCGCCGGCGTGGCAGGGGTCTTCGCCCTCGCCCGCCTGCTCCATCGCCTGTTCATCTGCCTGATGCAGATGGATGCGCGGCTCGTCTTCGCTGTCGCATGGATCGTCGAAGCCGCTTTCGTCCTCGCCTTCCATGAACACGCGCGCGCTTTCCTCCGCCGTTTTCTCAGGCTGATTGATCGGTTCAGCCTTTTTCGGCTCAAATTCCCGGTAAACCGACCCTTTGGCGCTGCTTTTTTTCTTCTTTTTTCTGCCTGCGACGACCTGCACCATCACGAAGAGCGCGGCAACGAGCAGATACCGCAGCATTTCACCCATGTTTCGCGTCTCTCCCTTCGATGATTACTTCTTGCGCGGCGCGTTCGTGCCCTCGCCCATGGAGGCAATCGAATCGCGCATGGCCGTGTCGGCGATGGTGTTCTTCATCTCGTAATAATCCATCACGCCCAGCTTGCCCTCGCGCAGTGCGGCCGCCATCGCGCGCGGCACTTCCGCTTCGGCCTCGATGACCTTCGCGCGCTGTTCCTGCGCGGCGGCCTTCATTTCCTGCTCGCGGGCGACGGCCATCGCGCGGCGCTCCTCGGCCTTGGCCTGCGCAATACGGCGGTCGGCCTCGGCCTGATCCATTTGCAGCTGTGCGCCGATGTTGCGGCCCACGTCCACATCCGCGATATCAATGGAGAGAATCTCGAACGCCGTGCCCGCGTCAAGGCCCTTGCTGAGCACGGTGCGGCTGATCAGATCTGGGTTTTCCAGAACGGCCTTGTGCGTCTCCGCAGAGCCGACGGTCGTGACGATGCCCTCGCCGACACGCGCGACGATCGTTTCCTCGCCCGCGCCGCCAACCAGGCGCTCGATGTTCGCGCGCACGGTCACGCGCGCCTTGGCGCGCAGCTCGATGCCGTCCTTCGCGATGGCGGCGACGACCGGCGTTTCAATGACCTTCGGGTTAACGCTCATCTGCACGGCCTGCAAGACGTCGCGGCCCGCCAGGTCGATGGCGCAGGCTTCCGGGAAATCGAGCTTGATGTTCGCGCCGCGCGCGGTAATCAGCGCGGTGATCACGCGGTCGAGGTTGCCGCCCGCGAGGAAATGCGCTTCCATCTTGCTGATCTGCATGTTCAGGCCGGCCTTTTCCGCCTTAATCAGCGGCCCGACGATCTTTGCCGGGGGAACGCGGCGAATCCGCATGCCCATCAGCGTGAAAATCGAAACATGCACGCCGGAAGCCAGCGCGGAAATCCACAGATTCAGCGGGATAAACCGCAGGAAAACCAGCACCGCCAGAATGATGGCCACAATCAAAATAATGCTCTCCGCAACCATTCTCTTTTCCTCCCATTTCTCTCGATGTTCTCTTTGACGTTTGTTTTATGCCTTGATCGCCTTGACGACGATTTTACCGCCCTCAACGCGCGCAATGCGAATCGGCACATCGTTTTCGATGAATTCGCCCTCGGTCACGACGTTCAGCCGAACGCCGTCAAAATCGCCGATGCCGGACGGCCTGAGGACGCTCAGCGTCTTTCCCTCGCGGCCGACGAGCACCTGCATATCCTGCTGCTCGCCCAGTTCATCCTTCTGATGCAGAAACAGCTTGGATTTGCCCACGTCGCCCTTCGCCGCCGAGCGCAGCAGCCAGGAAATCAGCGCCGCCAGCACCGCAATGATCACCAGCAGCATCGCCACCGCCGTCAGCGTGCCAAAGTGCATTGCCGCCATGATCGTACCCACGCCGACCAGCGCAATACCCGCAATGCCCGGCAGGCCGAACCCCGGCAAAAAGACCTCCACCACAATCAGCGCCATACCCAGCAGCACACACAGCGCCATCGGCAGGTTTTCCAGAATCATTTCCATCGTTTTTCACCCTTCCTTTTGCCTCGAGCATACCACAGACGCAGTCGGAAAGGAAGCCCTTTTGCTTCAATTATACATTTCGGCGCTCTAAAGCTCACCATCCGCCCGGTCAGAAAGCGTTTTTGCGCAGCATTTCAGCCAGCGCGCGCACATCCTGCTCGTACACCGGGGCAAGCGCGCGGTTATAAATCAGGCTCGCCGGGTGATACAGCGGAAAGAGCGGCCTGCCGGTTTCGCCCGCCGCCATCAGGCGCCCGTGCGCTTCGCCGACGGTGATTTTGCTGTTGGTCACGGCCTGCAAGGGCACGTTGCCCAGCGTCGCAATCACGCCGGGATTGACGCGCGCGATTTCCGCCATCAGCCACGGACGGAACAGCGCGATTTCCTCCTTCGTCGGCGGGCGGTTGCTCAGCCGCCCGGTCGCGCCCGTCTTGGTCGGGCGGAATTTGACGACGTTGGAGATATAAATTTCCCCGCGCACCAGCCCGACCAATTCCAGAAAATGATCGAGATTCTTGCCCGCTTTGCCGACAAACGGCCGCCCCTGCAAGCTCTCCTGCTCGCCGGGCGCTTCGCCGATGAGCATCAGCTTCGGGTTTTGCGGCCCTTCGCCGAAGACCAGCGCGTTCTCCCGCCCCGGCATCACGCCCGCAATCAGGTTCTTGAGCGCCTCCCGCTCCTTTTGATCCTCCATCAGCCCGCCTCCGTTTCCTTCGGATAAGCGTTCAGCTCGATCAGCTTGTCGCGAATCGCCTGAAAATCCGTCCATGCCGGGCGCTTTTTATCCGCGTCGCGCAGCAGCGCCGCCGGGTGATACGTCGGCATGAACCACACGCCCTTCTTGAGCTGCCAGACGCCGCGGTCGCGCGTGATGCGCATGTCGTCGCCCAGCAGCGCCCGCGTCGGGGTCGAGCCGAGGCAGACGATCACCTTCGGCCGCACCAACGCGACCTGCTGGCGCAGATAATCCATACAGGCGGCGCGCTCGTCCGGCTCGGGTACACGGTTCTGCGGCGGCCTGCACTTGACGATGTTGCAGATATAGACCTGCTCCCGCTTCAGCCCGATGGCCGCAAGCATCTTATCCAGCAGCTGCCCCGCCGCGCCGACAAACGGGCGGCCGGATAAATCCTCCTGCTGCCCCGGCCCTTCGCCGATAAACATCAGCGGCGCATGCAGATTGCCTTCGCCGAGGACAACGTTTGTCCGCGTTTGGCACAGCCTGCATTTTTCGCAGGCAAAAACCGCCTCTGTGAGCGTTGGCCACGATGTGTTCACGCCGTCCGCCTCCCGTTGCTTCTTCGTATATCATCCATCATGCGTATGCGATTTATCAAAAAAGCGGGATGAACCCGCCCTTTTTATTTTCCGATAATCACGGCGTCCGTGATATTATCCGATATATCGGCGAAGGTGATCGCCAGATCCTGCCGCAGCCACGAAAAGAGACTGCCGAGCATAAGCAGCAGCACGACAATCGCCAGCGCGGCCGCCGCCACGCCGAACACATCCATCACGCCCGCCGCCACGCGGAAGCCGATTTGGCTCTTCTTTTTCTTTTTCAAGCGGCATGCCTCTTTCCCGTTGCTTTCTTGGCCTTATTGTAGCAAAAACAGCCGCCCGCTGTCAAGAACAGGCAAATGCTTACAGGTAATCCATCCATGCGCCCGGCTCTTCGTCGCGCCCTGTCAGCGCGCCGTGGTCGAGCAGGTGCTCGAAATCATGCTGGCGCAGCGCCTCGTAGGTCACAATCGCCACGGAGTTGGAAAGATTCAGGCTGCGCGCGCCCTCGATCATCGGGATGCGGATGCAGCGGTCGTAGACCCGTTCCAGCAGATTTTCCGGCAGGCCGCGCGATTCCCGGCCAAAGACGAGAAACACGTCTTTCGGGTATTCCACCTGCGCATAGCTCTTCGGCGCTTTTGTGCTCGCGTAAAAAAACGGCGCATCCGGGTACGCCGCGAGCACCTCGCCGAAATTCTCGTGCACATGCACCTTCACCAGCGGCCAGTAATCCAGCCCCGCGCGCTTTAAATATTTATCCTCCAGGCTGTAACCCAGCGGCTTGACCAGATGCAGCTCACTCCCCGTCGCCGCGCACGTGCGCGCAATGTTGCCGGTGTTCTGCGGAATTTCCGGCTCGACCAACACGATATGAATCATCGTTCCCACCCTCGTTTGTTTGGTATGCCCTATTGTATCGCAATTTACGCAAAAGCGCAAGGCGTGCAAATTGGGGCTTGACAATCGTTTTTTTCGCCCGTATAATACACCCATACGCGACGATGGGAACAAGTAAGCCCGTCCTTTTCGCTTCAGAGAACCGCCGGTCGGTGCAAGGCGGCAGCGAAAAACAGGCCGAATACATCCCGGAGCACGACCCCAAACGCCTTTTGGGCCAGTAGGCGGTCGCCGGTACGCCGGATACAGCGTGCAGCCCGTGTCTGCGGGCGGCTAAGGAGGCTTTCAGCAATGGAGCCTTGAACGGAAGTGGTACCGCGTGTTTCACGCCTTCCCGATTGCAATCGGGAGGGCGTTTTTTTGTGGGCAGCGCTGCCTCTCCCGTCCATCATCTGCCCGAATTCAAGGAGGAATTGTTTATGGCTCAGCATGTTCTCGACCTGCTCAAGGAGCGCGGCTTTATCGCGCAGATGACCTTTGAAGACGAGCTGTACGAGCAGCTCAAAAACCCGACCACGTTCTACGTCGGCTTCGACCCGACCGCCGATTCCCTGCACATCGGCCACTACATCCCGATCATGGCGATGGCGCATATGCAGCGCGCGGGCCATCGCCCCATCGCCCTGATGGGCGGCGGCACGGCGATGATCGGCGACCCCTCCGGCAAGACCGACATGCGCAAGATGATGACCGTCGAAACCATCGACAACAACGTCGCGCACATCAAGCAGCAGATGAGCCGCTTCCTCGATTTCTCCGAGGGCAAGGCCATTATCGCCAACAACGGCGACTGGCTGCGCAGCCTGAACTTCATCGAGTTCATGCGCGATATCGGCTCCATGTTCTCCGTCAACAAGATGCTTACCGCCGAATGCTACAAGGCGCGCATGGCGACGGATAACGGCCTCTCCTTCCTGGAGTTCACCTACATGCTCATGCAGTCCTACGACTTCCTCGAGCTGTTCAAGAAATACGGCTGCCGGCTGGAGATGGGCGGCAACGACCAGTGGAGCAACATGCTCGGCGGCGCGGATCTGATCCGCCGCAAAGAGCGCGAGAGCGCGTTTGCCTGCACCTTCCAGCTCCTGCTCACCCACGACGGCCGCAAGATGGGCAAGACCGAAAAGGGCGCGCTCTGGCTCGATCCGGCCAAGACCAGCCCCTACGATTTCTACCAGTACTGGCGCAATGTGGACGATCAGGACGTCGAAAAGTGCCTTGGCCTGCTGACCTTCCTGCCGATGGACGAGGTTCGCCGTCTCGGCGCGCTCAAGGACAGCCAGATCAACGAGGCCAAGAAGGTGCTCGCCTACGAAGTCACCAAGCTCGTGCACGGCGAAGAAGAAGCCGAAAAGGCGCAGGAAGCTGCCGCTTCCCTGTTCGGCGGCGCGGCGATGGGCGGCTCTATCCCGACGACCGAAATCACCGCGGCCGACCTTGAAAAAGATGCGCGCGTGACCACGCTGCTCGTCACCTGCGGCCTTGCGGCCTCCAACTCCGCGGCGCGCCGACTGGTGCAGGGCGGCGGCGTAAGTCTCGGCGAAGAGAAAGTCACCGACGTGAACGCGGTCGTGACGGCGGAAATGATTCCGACCGACGGTCTGATGCTGCGCAGCGGCAAGAAGAAGTTCCACCGCGTCGTGCTCAAGTAAGCCATGCCCGCTCAACTCTCGTATAAAACCCTGCGCGAAGAAAACAGCGCGGAGTTCATCATCAATAAGTCGCGCTTTATCGGCTACGGCTGTCCCTGCGAAACTGAAGAAGAGGCGCTGGCCTTCCTCGCCCGGATTCGCCAGAAACATAAGGACGCGACCCATAACTGCTACGCGTATATCATCGGGCTGAATTCCGGCATCATGCGGTACAGCGACGACGGCGAACCCGGCGGCACGGCAGGCATGCCGATTATCGAGGTCATGAAAGCGCGCGGCGTGGTCAACTGCGCCGTCGTCGTCACCCGCTATTTCGGCGGGATTCTGCTCGGCGCGGGCGGGCTTGTCCGCGCGTATGCGCAGGGCAGTAAAACCGCGCTGGATGCGGCGGGCGTCGTCGTGATGGAAAAGAGCGCGCGCTATCTGGTCGAGGTGGATTATTCCACATGGCAGCGGCTGGAATACTTCCTCCGCTCTGCCCCAGTCATCATCGAGCAGACCGAATTCGGCGCGAGCGTCGTCTGTACGCTGATGGTTCGCGTCAGGGATGCGGAACATCTGCTTGCGGAAATCACCCGCGTCACCGACGGTAAGGCGGAAACGCTGGAAGACGGCGCATTGTTCTATCCGTGGCCAACTTAACTCCTTCAGTCGGCTTCGCCGACAGCTCCCTCAAAGAGGGAGCCATTGAAGCGCCATACCCAGCCTTGTAAAAATCTGCAAGAAGTATATCATTTGTTTTCCAAGCTACAAAAGAGGCATCCGTTTGTTTCAAACATTCGGATGCCTCTTTTTTTACTTTTCCACCCTCACCACAGGCCGCACATACTTCCAATACCGCTTGCAGTCGTGGAAAAAATAGAAGACGCGTTCCGGCGTCAAGTCGAGCCGATAGCCGCTCTTTTCGTAGTCGAAATCCTTCATCGCCTGCTCGATCTGCGCTTCAACGGCGGCGTTTTCCGTCGCGAAATCAAACGGCCCATGCTCAAAGACGATGTATTCGCCCTCCGGCACATCCATCATCCGCATCTGCGGCGGAATTTCGCCGTCGTAATCCATCGGCAGGCGCACGCCGTAAGCTTCCGCCAGCGGGATATCCCAGCTGCATATCCGCCCGGTCGGCTCGTTGATGAAGCCCATCACCTGCCCCGCGCCGCTGTCCTCCTCGCCGCCGCCCATATCGTCCAGCTTGCCCCGGATGCTCGCCAGCAGGCCGCAGATCGTCGCGCAGTCCTGCCCCGGGATTTGGCTCTGCTTCTGCCAGAAATCGTAATAGCCGATGCTCTCGTAATTGCGGATGTGCAGGAATTTATGCGCCGGAATCGTCACGAAATACGTCTTAATTTCGCCCTGTTTGACCATGCCCGTTCCTCCTATGCCTAAAAGATAGCAGTCAAAGGGGCGAAGCACGGTTCGCAGCACAACCGGAACGGGATGCGCCCGGTAAGCGCTGGGCGTTACGCCGTAAGCCGTCTTGAACGCGCGGGTGAACGCCTCGTGAGACGAAAAGCCGTACTTCACCGCGATATCCAGCAGCCCGGTTTCGCTGTCGCGCACCTCGCGCAGCGCGAACGCCAGCCGCCGATTGCGCAGATACTCGCCCAACTGCATGCCGGAAACGGCGCGGAACTGCCGCGACACGTAGAACTTCGAATAACCCATCCACTCGGAAAGCCTCGCCAGCGTCAGCGCCTCGTCGTCCTGCCGTTTGATGCTGCGGTCAATTTCATCCACCAGCGTTTGTATGCTTTTCGCCCATTCGTTCATCGCCGTGCTCCCCCTTTGCATGGCCCTATGATACGCCGATTGCGCGACGTTCGCTTGACTTTGGTTGTCATCCTGCGACCTGCGCGGTCTGGTTTTTCAGCCACGCGTCGAACACGGCAAGGTCGTCGTTCGTGTGGAACCAGTGCGCCGAAACGCCGCTGACGGTCAGCTCGCAATCGTTCTCTTTCGCGAATTCCTGCATCTCCGTCAGGCTCGTCAAATCGTCCTTTGCGCCGTAAAGAATCGCCGTTTTGCAGGCCGCTTTGGCCGGATGCAGCGCGACGAACGTATAATCCGCCCACCAATAGACCTGACCGACTGCGGTTTGAATTCGTCCGGCCTTTTTGAGCGCTTCCGGCGTGACGGCGTCCCGGCGCAGCATCGCTTCGATGGTTCTGCCCATCGCGATGGTCGGCGACAGCAGCCACGCAAAGGCGGGCGGTTCGTTTGCCGTCGCGGCCAAACCGATATACGCGCCCATGCTTACGCCAAACAGACCGACGGTCTGCCAATGTTCACGCGCATACGCCCAGATTTTCTGCGTGTCCTCCACGCACTGCGGCATGGTGCAGGGCAGTTCGCGCCCTTTGCGGTCGCCATGCTCCGGCAGGTCAAAGCTGAGCACCTGCCAGCCCGCCTTCGCGGCAAATTCGGCCAGATGCGCCGTCGCCGTGTCGGTCTTGCTGGCCATATTGCCATGCACAGCGACGATCACGCGGCTGCTTGCCATGCCCCAGACACAGGCGGGAATATCGTCGATTTCGATTCGCTTACAGATCATGTAAAACCTCCGTATAGAAAAAGACATGCCAAGCGGGCAGTCCCCGTCTGACATGTCTTTCTTGAGTTCAATTAGACCGGCATGGTCTTATTGTCCTTATTGAGCATCGTGGAATCAATCTTCGTCTGATGCGCAGAGCGATACTCAAAGAACTTCGGCGCAACCTTCGGGAACAGGGCGTAGCTGAGCACGTCCTCCTCGCAGGTGGCCTGATCGCGGATCTCCTCGCGATACTTATCCATCTCCGGCTTGAGCAGGTCGGCCGGGCGGCAGGTGATCACCTTGTCGTTGCCGATCGCCATCTTGCGGACTTCCTCGTTCACCGGGGCCGGGAGCTTGCCGTACTCGCCGCGCAGCAGGCCCTTGGACTCGTTCGGGAAGGTCTTATAACGGCCGAACAGCACGTTCATAACCGCCTGCGTGCCGACGATCTGAGAGGTCGGCGTAACGAGCGGCGGATAGCCGAAGTCTTTACGAACCTGCGGGATCTCAGCCAGCACGTCGTAATACTTGTCCATCGCGTTGAACTGCTTGAGCTGGCCGATCATGTTGGAGAGCATGCCGCCCGGCACCTGATACTTCAGGGTGTTGGCGTCCACGCGCAGCACCTTGCTCGGCACGAGCCAGCCGTCCTTCTCCAGACGGGCGGCCACGCCGCGGAAGTGCGTCGCGCACTCGTTCATCAGGTCCATATCCAAGCCCGGATCGTACTCGGTGCCCTTGAGCGTCGCGCACAGGGACTCGGTCGCCGGCTGGCTGGTGCCCTCGGCCATCGGGCTGAGCGCGGTATCCACGATATCGCAGCCCGCCTCAATCGCCTTGAGGATGGTCATCGCGCCGGTACCGGCGGTGTTGTGGGTATGCAGGTGAATCGGCAGCTTGGTGGTCGCCTTGAGCTTCTTGACGAGGCTGTACGCGTCGTAAGGCAGCAGCAGGTTGGCCATATCCTTGATGCAGATCGCGTCCGCGCCCATCTGCTCGATCTCCTTGGCCAGCTTGAGGAAGTATTCCTCGGTGTGCACCGGGCTGATCGTGTAGCTGATGGCGATTTCGCAGTTGCCGCCGTACTTCTTGGTGGACTTGACGGCCTGCTCGAGGTTGCGCAGATCGTTCAGCGCGTCGAAGATACGGATGATGTCGATGCCGTTCTCGATGGACTTCTTGACGAACTCATCCACCACGTCGTCCGCATAATGCTTGTAACCGAGGATGTTCTGGCCGCGGAAGAGCATTTGCAGCTTGGTGTTGGGCATCGCCTTGCGCAGCGCGCGCAGACGCTCCCACGGATCTTCGTTCAGGAAGCGCATGCAGGAGTCGAACGTCGCGCCGCCCCAGCACTCCAGAGAATAGTAGCCGATCTTATCCAGCTTGTCCGCGACGGGCAGCATCTCCTCCAGGCGCATACGGGTTGCGGCCTGGGACTGATGCGCGTCGCGCAGAATGGTATCGGTGATAAGCACCTTTCCCATTGCTTATTCCTCCTTCATTATCTGTCCCGTTTTTCGGGAAGGCGGCATGCCCTCACGCCGGAGGGCACGCCGTTTCGTTTTTTAAACGTTTGAATTGTTCAAATCGCTGCTCGTGTATGTCATGCGTGGCTTCGCTCGCGTGTGCAAAGCCCTTCACCTTCCGCAAACTTCGGCGGAAGTGAAACCGACCTCAGGTCGGTTAGCCGAACATCGAGATGAACACGCCGGCCGCAACCGCAGAGCCGATAACGCCAGCCACGTTCGGGCCCATGGCGTGCATCAGCAGGAAGTTGCTCGGGTTCTCCGCCTGGCCGACCTTCTGGGAGACGCGCGCGGCCATCGGCACGGCGGAAACGCCCGCGGAGCCGATCAGCGGGTTGATCTTGCCGCCGGAAAGCTTGCACATCAGGTCGCCCAGCAGAACGCCGCCGGCCGTGCCGCCGCCAAAGGCGAACACGCCCATCGCGATGATCTTGAGCGTCTGCGGCTGAAGGAAGGTCTCGGCCTTCGCCGTCGCGCCGACCGTCACGCCCAGGAAGATGGTGACGATGTTCATCAGCTCGTTCTGCGCGGTCTTGGAGAGGCGCTCCGTCACGCCGGATTCCTTGAACAGGTTGCCCAGCATCAGCGCGCCGATCAGCGGCGCGGCGCTCGGCAGCATCAGGGAGACCAGCACGGTCACGACGATCGGGAAGACGATCTTCTCGGTCTTGGAGACGGTGCGCAGCTGGCCCATGACGATCTGGCGATCCTTCTTGCTGGTCAGCGCCTTCATGATCGGCGGCTGAATGACCGGCACCAGCGCCATGTACGAATACGCGGCGATGGCAATCGGGCCAAGCAGACCCGGAGCGAGCTTGGTGGTGACATAGATAGCGGTCGGGCCGTCCGCGCCGCCGATGATGCCGATGGAACCGGCCTCAGCGGGCGTGAAGCCCAGCAGCAGGGCGACGATGAACGCCAGGAAGATGCCCAGCTGAGCGGCAGCGCCGAGCAGCAGGCTCATCGGGTTGGCGATCAGCGGGCCGAAGTCGGTCATCGCGCCGACGCCCATGAAGATGAGCGGCGGGAAGATGCCCAGCTTAACGCCCTGATAGAGGTAGTAAAGCAGACCGCCGTTCTGCTTGATGTACTGATAACCGACCAGCATATCGCCGTTATAGATCGGGATACCGGCCTTGCCGTGGTACGTCGGGTTGGAGATGATCTCGTAGATCGGCTCGTCCATAATGCCCGCCAGCGGCAGGTTCGTCAGCAGCATGCCGAACGCAATCGGCATCAGCAGCAGCGGCTCAAACTGCTTGACAATCGCCAGATAGAGCAGCACGAAAGAGATCAGGATCATCACCGCGCTCTTCCAGTTGCCCTTGATGATATCGTAGATGCCGGAATCGTTGATCAGGCCCATGATGGTGCCGCCAACGCTGAAGTCGGCCATCGCCTGCGCCACCGTACCGGCGGCGCCCTCCGCCTCCTCATCCACGTAGACGGGGATGAGCTGGTCGGAATCGCTGACCAGCGTTACATAGCCGTCGCCGATCTCGGCAGATGCGGCTTCCGCCTGCACGGGGGCAGCGGTCTCCTCGGCGCAAACGGGCAGCGCCGCAAGCATGCAGCACAGCGCCAATCCGAGGATCACACTCAGAATTTTTTTCACAGCGCTTAACCCCTTTGCAG